>JAJUFW010000090.1 GCA_029263555.1 Alphaproteobacteria bacterium | reverse complement strand
CAGCATCCGCTTCTTCGATCCGCTCGACCCGTCGCAGCCGGTTGATATTGCCAAACTGCGGCCGGGTGGCAACGCCATGCGTCAGCTCCAGGGCGGCCGCATATCGATCATCTTCCAGGAGCCGATGACCTCGCTCTCGCCGCTCCACACCGTCGGCAACCAGATCACCGAGGCGGTCCGGCTGCACCGCGCCGTCCCGGCGGGCGAGGCGGTCGAGATCAGCCGGGAGATGCTGAAGCTGGTCGGCTTCGCCGATCCCTCGCGGGCGCTTCGCACCTATCCGTTCGAGCTGTCGGGCGGCATGCGCCAGCGGGCGATGATCGCCATGGCCCTCGTCTCCCGGCCATGCCTCCTGATCGCCGACGAGCCGACCACCGCCCTCGACGTCACCATCCAGGCGATGATCCTGAAGCTGCTGAAGGATCTGAGGGCCGAATTCGGCATGGCGATCCTGCTCATCACCCACGACCTCGGGGTCGTCGCCAACATGGCGGACGAGGTCGTCGTCATGTACCGGGGCGAGGTGATGGAGGCGGGCACCACGGACCAGATCTTCGGCGACCCCCGGCACCCCTACCTGAAGGCGCTCCTGCAGGCGGTGCCCCGCTTCGACATGGACCGGGCCCATCGGCTGCAACCGATCCGGCCGATCCGGTCGAAGGGCGGCGAACTCCTGGCCCGGCGGGAGCCCTGGCCGGAAGGCGCGGACCAGGCGGGGCCGCTTCTGGAGGCGAAGGGGCTCGGCAAGCGTTTCATCCTTCGCAGCACCGATTACGGACGTCGGGAGGAAAGCGAAGTGCTCGCCGTCGACGACGTCAGCTTCGAACTCAGGCGGGGCGAATGCCTCGGCCTCGTCGGCGAGAGCGGCTGCGGCAAAACCACCCTCAGCAAGCTGCTGATGCGGGCCGTGAAGCCCGATTCCGGCTCGGTCCGCTTCAACGACCGGTGCCGCATGATCTACGTGCTGGCACTCCGCGACCGGGAACTCAAGGAGTTTCGCGGGCGCATGCAGTTCGTCTTCCAGGATCCCTTCGGATCGCTGAACCCGCGAATGACGGTCTTCGACATCGTCACCGAACCCCTGGTGATCCACGGCATCGGCGACGCCCGCTACCGGCGGGAGATGGCCAAGGACCTCATGCGCCTCGTCGGGCTGGACGCGCGGTCCCTGCAGCGCTACCCGCACAGCTTCTCCGGCGGCCAACGGCAGCGGATCGGGATCGCCCGGGCGCTGGCCCTGCGCCCCGACATCGTCATCTGCGACGAGCCGGTGTCGGCGCTCGACGTGTCGGTGCAGGCTCAAGTCCTGAACCTGCTGAAGGACCTCCAGCACGATCTGGGGTTGACCTATCTCTTCATCAGCCACAACCTGGCCGTCGTCGACTATGTGGCGGACCGGATCATGGTGATGTGCCGCGGTCGCATCGTCGAGACCGCCCCGCGCGAGGTCCTCTTCCGGAACCCGGTGCATCCCTACACGAAGGCGCTGCTGGCGGCGGTGCCCCATCCCGATCCCGGCTATCCCCTGGACCTCGGGGCGCTGATGGAAGGGCGGGCTTCCGAACCGGCGGCCTGGCCTGCGCCCTTCACCATCGCGGACGGGGTCCGCCCGGTGATGATCGATCTCGGCAACGGCCACTGGGTGCGGGCCCATCCCGAAGCTACGCCGCTGGAGCTTGCGTCATGAAGCCGCTGCCTGCCGTCCTCGGCCGCCTGGTGTTCGCGTTCTCGGTGCTCCTGTCCCCGGCGACGCCGGCCGGATCTTTCGTCGAGACGCCGTTCCTGGCCGACCGGGTCGCGGAAGGCCGCCTGCCCCCCGTCGCGGAGCGGCTGCCAGCCGTCCCGGCGGTCGCCGATTTCTCCAATAAGGAGATCGGGCGTCATGGCGGCGAGATCCGGTGGCTGGCCCGCCGGTCGCGCGACATCCGCATCATGAACGTCTACGGCTATGCCCGCCTGGTCGGCTACGACACCAACCTTGAGCTTCAGCCGGACATACTGGAGCGTCTGGAGGTCGAGGACGACCGGGTCTTCACCCTGCATCTCCGGCCCGGGCACCGCTGGTCGGACGGCGCGCCGTTTACGACCGAAGATTTCCGGTACTGGTGGGAGGACGTCGCCCTCAACCGCGACCTCACGCCCTATGGGCCTGACATCCGGCTGCAGGTCGACGGCGAGTTGCCGACGGTCGAGATCCTGGACGAGACGACGGTGCGCTTCAGCTGGTCCAAGCCCAATCCGGCCTTCCTGCCGGCCCTGGCCGGGGCAAGCCCGCTCTACATCTTCCGACCGGCCCATTACCTCAAGCAGTTCCACGCGAAATACGCCCCGCGCAAGGAGCTCGAGGCGAAGGTCAGGGCTTCGGGCGAACGCAACTGGGCCGCGCTGCACATCGTCATGGGCGACTTGTTCGAAGCCAACAATCCGGACCTGCCGGTGCTGGATCCCTGGGTGAACCGGACGAAGCCGCCGGCCGACCGCTTCGTCTTCGAACGCAATCCGTTCTACCATCGCGTCGACCCGGAGGGACGGCAGTTGCCCTATCTCGACCGGGTCATCGTCAACATCGCAGATCCTTCGCTGATCCCGGCCAAGACGGGGGCCGGGGAATCCGACCTGCAGTCGCGCAGCCTGCGTTTCGACAACATCACCTTCCTCAAGGCCGGGGCCGAGCGGAACGACTATTCCGTCCGCCTGTGGCGGACGGCGCTGGGTTCCGAAATCGCGCTCTACCCCAATCTCAACGCTGCCGATCCGGTATGGCGGGCGCTCAATCGCGATGTGCGGTTCCGGCGCGCCCTCTCGCTCGGCATCAATCGCGAGGAGATCAACCAGGTCATCTATTTCGGCCTCGCGAGACCCGGCAACAACACCGCGCTGCCCGAATCCCCGCTCTACCGGGAGGAGCTGATGACCCGCTGGGCGACCTACGATCCGGCGAAGGCCAACGCCCTCCTTGACGAAATCGGGCTGACGGAGCGCAACGGCGCCGGGATCCGGCTCCTGCCCGACGGCCGGCCGCTCGAGATCATCGTCGAGGGCGCGGGGGAACGGACCGAGGAGGCCGACGCCATGGAGCTGATCAGCGACGGCTGGCGGAAGATCGGCGTCGGCGCCTATCTCAGCCAGTCGCAGCGGGACGTCTGGTACAACCGGGTCTATTCGGGCGACGCGGTGATGTCGATCTGGTCGGGTCTCGACAACGCCCTGATCACGCCGGACACGATGCCGATCGAACTGGCCCCCGTGCAGCAGGCCCTGCTGCAGTATCCGGCCTGGGGGCAGTATTACGAAACCGGCGGCAATGCGGGAATCCGGCCGGATCTGGACTGGGCGCAGGAGCTGATGCGTCTCTTCGTCGAGTGGCGGCACACCGCGGGAGACGAGGCGCGCGGCGCCGTCATTTCGCGGATGCTGGACATCCATGCCGATCAGGTGACCTCGATCGGCACGGTGCAGGGCGTGCTACAGCCCATCGTGGTGTCCAACAGGCTGCGCAACGTCCCCGAAGAGGGGATCTACAGCTGGGACCCGGGCGCCCATTTCGGGGTCTACCGGCCCGACACCTTCTGGCTTGCGACGGAATGATCGGGGGCGGACGCCAGGGGGGCCGCCCGGCCGGGTGGAGAGGGAGCTGATGCTCGGCTACGTCGTCCGACGGATCATCGTGATGATTCCGACGCTGTTCGCGATCTCCGCGATCAGCTTCGCCATCATCCAGCTGCCGCCGGGGGACTATCTGACGACGCTGCTGATGGAGGCGCAGAGCCGGGGCGGGGAGGGCGGATACGACCTCGGCTACATCAACTATCTGAAGGAGCGCTATGCGCTCGATCGCACGGTGTTCGAACAGTATTTCTTCTGGCTCGGCAACGTGCTGCAGGGGGACTTCGGCTACTCCCTGGAATACCGCGCCCCGGTGACCGAGATCGTCGGGGACCGGCTGTTCCTGACCGTGGTGGTCGCCTTCGCCACCACCCTGTTCATCTGGATCGTGGCGTTTCCGATCGGGATCTATTCGGCGGTCAACCAGTACCGCTTCGGCGACTATGCCCTGACCTTCCTGGGGTTCCTGGGATTCGCCGTGCCCAATTTCCTCTTGGCGCTCCTGCTGCTCTACTACGCGAATGTCTGGTTCGGGACGTCGATCGGCGGCCTCATGGACCCGCAATTCGTCGACCAGCCGATGAGCTGGGAGAAGTTCCTCTCGGTCCTGGAGCATCTCTGGATCCCGGTCATCGTCATCGGAACCTCCGGCACGGCGGCCATGATCCGGCGCCTGCGGGCCAACCTGCTGGACGAGCTGCAGAAGCAGTACTACCTGACCGCGATCGCCAAGGGGCTGCCGCCGCGCCGGGCGCTCGTCAAATATCCCGTGCGCATGGTGCTGAACCCGTTCATCTCGGATCTGGGCAACATCCTGCCGGACCTCATCTCCGGCGCCACCATCGTCTCGATCGTGCTCGGGCTCCAGACGACCGGCCCCCTGTTCCTCAGCGCCCTGCAAAGCCAGGACATGTACATGGCCGGGTCCTTCGTGCTGTGGCTGTCGGTCCTGACGGTGATCGGCGTCCTGATCTCGGACCTGCTGCTGGCGTTGCTGGATCCCCGGATCAGGCTGGGCGAGGGGGCGGCACGATGAGCGCCGAAGCAGGACGCCCGGCCGCCGATGGCCACTACGTCAACCAGGCGCCCTGGAATCCGGAAGAGGAGGCGCCGCTGTCGCCGGCGCTGGAGGCCTGGTACATGGCCTCGCAGTGGAAGATCATCTGGTGGAAGCTGAAGCGCCACCGCCTGGCCGTGATCTCCGGAGGCGTGCTCGCCGTCTTCTACCTGTCGATCCTGGTCAGCGAGTTCCTGGCCCCATATGCGCTCGACACCCGGCACACGAGCCATATCTACGCGCCGCCGCAGCGGGTCCATCTGTTCCGGGACGGCGAGTTCGTCGGGCCGTTCGTCCACGGCTATTCGTTCAAGCTGAACCTGGAGACGATGAGCCGGGAATACACCGAGAACCCGGACGACGTTCAGCCGATCCGGTTCTTCTGCCGCGGCGATCCCTACCGCTTCTGGGGGATGATCGAATCCGACCTGCATCTCATGTGTGCGGCCGAAGGCGGAACGCTGTTCCTCCTGGGCACCGACCGGCTGGGACGGGACATGCTGAGCCGGATCATCTACGGCGCCCGGATCTCGCTCACCGTCGGGCTGGTCGGCATTTCGATCAGCTTCCTTCTCGGCATCGTCATCGGCGGGATCGCCGGCTATTACGGCGGCTGGATCGACAATGTGATCAACCGGATCATCGAGATCTTCCAGAGCTTTCCGCAGCTTCCTCTCTGGATGGCGCTGTCTGCGGCCCTGCCGCCCAACTGGAGCCCGCTCCTGATCTATTTCGGGATCACGATCATCCTCGGCCTCGTCGACTGGACCGGGCTTGCCCGCGCGGTCCGCTCCAAGCTGCTGTCGCTCCGGGAGGAGGATTTCTGCACGGCCGCGCGGCTCATGGGCGCAAGTCCCGGACGCATCATCGCCCGCCATCTCCTGCCGAGCTTCATGAGCCATCTGATTGCGTCGGCGACGCTGGCGATACCGGGCATGATCTTGGGCGAAACCGCGCTCTCCTTCCTCAATCTCGGCCTGCGCGCCCCGATCGTGAGCTGGGGCGTCCTGCTGAACGAGGCGCAGAACATCAACGTGGTCTCGCTCTATCCCTGGCTGATGCTGCCGGCGGTCCCGGTGATCCTGGTCGTGCTGTGCTTCCAGTTCTTCGGCGACGGGCTGCGCGACGCCGCCGATCCCTACAAGTAAGAATGCGGGGGAAGCGGTGCGCTCAGCCCATCGGCCCGACGGCGGGGGTGGATTTGCGCAGCCAGAGGCTGGTTTCCATTGCCCCTTCCGGCAGGGGCAGGCGGCCGACGGATGTTCGGGCTAGCTCGGCCGTCATCCGGGTCGCGACGAAGTGGCTTGCGAAAAGCGGCTCGTATCCGCCGCTGCCCAGCAGCGCGGCGGCAAGCGCCTGTTCGTTGTAGCCCCGCCAGGACCAGGACTGGGGATAGCCGTCGGGCAGGAAGATGTCGTGGATATGCAGCAGCACCCCGGCCGGCAGGGCCGGAAGCACCCGTCCGAACAGGAAGTCGACGTCGCTCCCCGGCATCGCGATATGGCTGGAATCGATGAACAGCACGTCGCCGGGCGCCAGCGCCGCGAAGGGCGCTGTCCCGGCGGCCTGTACGGTCGACGGGACCAGCGTCACCGGCAGACGGCCGAGGTCGGCGCGGGGCGCGGGGTCGATCGCGGTAATGGCGACGGCGGTCCCTTCGTCGTCGGCGGCCCGCGCCAGGAACCTGGTCGAATGGCCGGACCCCACCTCGACGATCCGGGCCGGCCGGTAATGCCGGACGATCGAATAGGCAGCCGCGCCGTCGAGCCGCGGAAACCAGCTCTGTTCCCAGCGCGGTGCGGGCGATCGGCAGCGAGCCGCCGCCCGCAGCGCCGGGGACAGCCCCTCCATCAGGTCGAGCATCTTCCCGAAGGCCGGCCGGTTCCGGTCCAGAAGGGCCTCGAAGGGGCGGTAGGGAGGCACGCTTCGGGGAACCTGGTCGGCATAGCGGTGGGGAATGAAGAAGCCCTGCGGGCGGCCGAAGAGAGTCGCCAGGCCCATCCGCCACAGCCTCACTCGCTTCGCGCCGTTCATCTCCGGGCTCGCCTCGTGACCCGGTAGAGGTGGTAGCGCCTAGGCTCGACGCCCTTGATCGGAACCGGGTCCCATCCCGGTGCCGAAAGGGGCTGGTCGCTGGCGACGAGCCCGCCCTCCGACATCAGGCGGTCGACCCGGGGGGCGAGGAAGGCGGCAAGCGCCCGTGTTTCCTGGACGAAACCGCTGCCGACATCCAGATGGGCGAAGGCGGCGGTCGTTCCGATCCGCTGCAGGGCGTCATCGACCGTGTCCCGGAAGTCGCCCAGGATCAGCCGGTCCTCCGGCGGCATGCAGTCGGGATGGGGCGCGATGGTCCGCTCGAACACCCAGATCTCCCGGTCCGCCATGATTGCGCGCAGGTGATCGTAGGTCCGCCCGTTGCCCAGGCCGAACTCCAGGATCGGACCGGGAACCGTGGCGATCAGCCGTGCCGCCTGGTTCAGGCAGGCCCGCTGGGCTTCAAGCCGGCGGATGAAGCTGTCGAGGCGGCTCATGTCACCCCGTTCGCGATTCCGGGGCCGGAGCCGGTCGTCTCCTGAAGCCGGCGGTTCGTCATCTCCAGGCGGCGGGCCAGGACGCGCATGATGGCGATGGCCATCTGCGGGAAGTCGTTGACCATCCGGAAGAACAGGTCCTTCGAGATGCAGAGGGTGGTGAGATCGGTCCGAGCGACCACGGTCGCCGTCCGCGGCACGTCGCACAGGATCGCGATCTCGCCCACGAAATCATTGGGTCCGACGCGGGCCACGGTGAGCGGGCCGTCCGGTCGTTCGACGATCACGTCGGCCTCACCGTCGATGATGATGTAGGCGGCGGAGCCCACGTCGTTCTGTCGGAACAGAACCTCCCCGGCGCGGAAGGTCACGCGCTCGCTGGTGAAGGCCAGGAGCTTGAGCTTGGAGATTTCCACATCCGCGAATAGCGGGATTCTCCGCATGAGCTCAACCTCTTCCGTCAGTCCCACCGTCGTTCCTCCCCTTCTTGCCCGGCCGCCTATTCGGCGGCCAGGAATGCGCTGAATGCGGTTCCGTCCCGGCTCAGTTCCTCGAAGGTGCCTTCTTCGGCAACCTGGCCCGCGCGCAGGACCAGGACCCGTTCGAAGGATCGCGCCATCGCCGGCCGATGCACTACCCAGAATATGCCCCGGCCCTTCCGCTCGGCCAGCAGTTTGGCATGGACCCTGTTCTGGGAGACGCCGTCCAGCCACGAGGTCGCCTGATTGAGGACCAGGAGATCCGGATCCTTGAGCAGTGCGCGGGCGAGGGCCAGCTTCTGCCGTTGCGAGGCCGAAAGCCGCGATCCGCCGATGCCGACCGGCGCATCGAGCCCGACTTCGATGATCTCTTCCCGGAGATTGAGCCGGTCGATCACCGCGCCGATCAGCTTG
This sequence comes from Alphaproteobacteria bacterium, assembly GCA_029263555.1. GTDB lineage: Bacteria > Pseudomonadota > Alphaproteobacteria > DSM-16000 > Inquilinaceae > JAJUFW01. The sequence continues at coordinate 824 of JAJUFW010000090.1, read as the reverse complement.
CCGACCGTGCTGCCGGCCTGGGCCGTACCGTAGGCCAGCTTGCCCAGAAGAATATTGTCCTGGATCGTGGAGGCGCGATTGTAGCGGCTGGCGTCGAAGAACTCGACGGCCGGTTTCAGATCGTCGGGCAGTTCCGCCGCGAACAACCGCCTCGCCTCTAGGATGCGGGCCTGCGTGTCCTCCTCGACCAGCCCCAGCCGGTGCCGGGCCGGGATCAGCTTGAAGGGCAGGGTCATGATCCGCTGGCGTTCCTCCGGGGTGAGGGCGCCCGGGCCGCTCTTCTCGGCCTTCTGGACCATCGGCTGGTATTCCGGCAGCTCGTCGGAGCCGATGAAGCTGAACTGCTCGAAGAAGTCGTGTCCCGGCGGCAGGTCCGCGAACAGCTCGATCATCTCCCGGGCGACCTTGATGCCGGTCTCCAGGAATTCGCGGGTGAGGCCGGTCTTGTCCAGGATGTGAAGCACGTAAGGATTGCGGGCCATGTTCTCGGTCGCGAAGGTCTCGCCGACCGGGGTGCCGAACAGGAGATTCTCGGCGACGCTGGCGTTGGTGTTGAAGCGGTCCGGGTCGAACAGCTCGACCAGGGATTCCAGGCGGGGATCGCGCAGCTTTTCCCGGACCGTGCCGCGCGCTTCCAGGATCTTCGCCGCCAGATCCGGGCGCTGTCCGGGGTCGATGCGGCCGCGCAGGCCGAAGCCGTAGACGTCGTCGGTGAGATCGACCGTGTCCAGCAGCTCCAGTAGGCGCCGGCGAAGGGATTCCGGCCCGTCGCAGCCGGCGGCCTCGTAGTCGATCCAGTCGGCCGCAGGATCGAATAGGGTATT
>JAJUFW010000573.1 GCA_029263555.1 Alphaproteobacteria bacterium | reverse complement strand
GTCGACCAGGACCACCGCGCTGTCCACCATGTTCAGGATGCGTTCGACCTCGCCGCCGAAATCGGCGTGGCCGGGCGTGTCGACGATGTTGATCCGATGCCCCCGCCATTCGACCGAGGTGCATTTGGCGAGAATGGTGATTCCGCGCTCGCGCTCCAGATCGTTGCTGTCGAGGACCCGTTCGCCGACCTGCTGATTTTCGCGGAAGGCGCCGGACTGGCGCAGCAGGACGTCGATAAGGCTGGTTTTGCCATGATCGACATGCGCGATAATGGCGATATTACGGAGATCCATGAACTGCAAAATCCGATCTGGGGGGTGGTGATGCGGGCGCGCGTATGGCAGAGAAGCCTGCCCGCAGGCAGAGCCAAAGTCCCCACTTCCCCGGGGCCCACCTCAAGGCGCGCACTATATCGACCGGTTCGCCGGTCGCCAATATTGCGTTGGCGGCATCCAGTCTCTAACACCGGACTTTGCCGCAGGCCTTAAGATTGCCCCTGCAATAGTGGATGACAAGCGCCGGGTCGATGAGTTCACGCCGAATTTCCTTCCTGTCCGTCCTGGCGCTGGCCGCGGCCATGGCCTTCCCGTCCGGAGTCCCGGCTCAGGACGAGCTGCGTTACGAGGTGACGATCACGGAAGTCGGCGATCCCGAGCTGGAGGCGGCGCTCCAGGCCAGCTCCAATCTCATCGCCCTTCAGGACCGGCCGGTATCGGGCATCGCCGGCCTCAGGCGGCGGGCGGAAAGCGATCTCGACCGCTTGCGGCAGGCCCTGCGTTCGTTCGGCTACTACCAGGGGGACGTGACGCTTGCGATCGATGCCTCCGCGTCCGCCCGGCCGGGCACGGAACCGGCCGCTCCGGGCGCGGAGGGGGAGGCGGCGGAGGACGCGCCGGTCGCGGTCACGCTGATCGTGAACCCGGGCGAGGTCTACCGGTTCGCTGAGATCGCGCTGACCAGCCCCGATGGCGGGCCGAGCCCCATCGAGATCGACCGGAGCGCGCTGCCGATCCGGCCCGGCGATCCGGCCCGCGCCGCGCTGGTCCTGGAGGCGGAAGAGCGGATCATCGCGGAGATGCAGCGCCAGGGGCATCCCTTCGCCGCCGTCCCCGGGCGCGAGGCCGTGGTCGACCACGCGACCGGCGAGATGTTCGTGACCTTCAGCCTCGATCCCGGGCCGGTCGCCAGTTTCGGCGAGGTCGGCTTCAAAGGGCTGGAACGGGTGGATGAAGCCTTCGTCCGCGGCCGGGTGCCCTTCATCCCCGGCGAACGCTACTCCCCGGCCCGGCTGGACGAACTGCGCAACCGGCTGATCGATGCCGGCGTCTTCACGTCGGTCCGGATCGATACGGCGGGGAGCCTGACGCCCGAGGGGCAGTTGCCGGTGACAGTCAGCGTGGTCGAACGTCCCCGGCGCTTCGTCGGGTTCGGGGCGAACTACGCAACGGATGTGGGTTTCGGCGCCAACGCCTATTGGGGGCACCGCAACCTGTTCGGCGGGGCCGAGAGCCTCCGGATCGAAGGCGCGGTCGGCCGAATCGGGGAAGCTGCCGGCGACGTGTCGGAGATCGACTACCGGCTCAGCACCCAATTCCGGAAGCCCGATTTCATCACCACCGACCAGGATTTCCTGGCCGACTTCACGATCCTGGCCGAGCATCCGGACGCCTATGACCGCGAGGCGATCCTGGCCTCGCTCGGCATCGAGCGGCAGGTCACCGACCGGCTGACCCTCGGGGCCGGCCTTTCCTTCGAGCTTTCCCGGGTCGCCCGGGGCGGCGAGGATGAAGACGAGTTCTTCCTGGTCGGGGTGCCGCTGCGCCTTGCCTATGACTCGACCGACAACCTGTTCGATCCGACGCGGGGCATGCGCCTCGAAGTGAGCCTCACGCCCTACCCGGGCTGGCTCGGTACCGGCGACGGGTTCACGATCGGCCGCGTGACCGCGTCGGCGTATGAGGATTTCGGCACCAAGGGCCGGGCGATCCTGGCCGGGCGGCTCAGCCTCGGCAGCACCGTCGGCGCGGGCCTGGACGATTTGCCTCCGGACAAGCGCTTCTATGCGGGCGGCGGCGGCTCGGTCCGCGGCTACGACTATCAGAGCATCGGTCCCGAGGATGCGGACGGCGATCCGATCGGCGGCCGCAGCCTGATCGAGATGAGCCTGGAGCTGCGCTATCGCATCACCGAGACCATCGGAATCGTCCCCTTTATCGATGCCGGCAGCGTTTACGAAAGCAGCTATCCCGATTTCGGCGAAGATCTCCGCGTGTCGGCCGGCATCGGCGCCCGCTACTACACGGGCTTCGGCCCCATCCGGGTGGACGTCGCCGTGCCCCTCAACAAGGACGAAGGCGACAGCGCGTTCGGCCTCTATGTGAGCCTGGGACAGTCCTTCTGACATGCGCCGCCTCCTGATCCTCCTGCCGCTGACCCTG
>JAJUFW010000663.1 GCA_029263555.1 Alphaproteobacteria bacterium | reverse complement strand
CACTGAGGATGGAAGGTCCGAGCGCGTTGTTTCCGCCGGATCATCCGCCGACGGAAGTCTATCGCACGTTCCCGGCGGCTTACATCCCGCCGTTCAGCTTCGATCATCCGGTGACCGGCCAATCCCTGAAGGACATCCCGCAACCGGCCGACGACGTCGTGGGGAGGCCATGAGCATGCAGCCTTCATCCGTTCGTGCTGAGCTTGTCGAAGCACGCTCCCGCCCTTCGATGGGCTCAGGGCGAACGGCGTTCGTGGCGGCGTTGGCGCTTGCCTTCACGGCCGCTCCTGCCTCCGCGCAGACCGCCGAAGAGCGCCTCGACCAGCTCGACGCCCGCATCACCCGGCTCGAGGACCTGAACGCGATCGAGCGGTTGCAGAAGGCTTACGGCTACTTCGTCGACAAGGGGCAGTGGACGCACTTGTCCGAGCTGTTCACCGATGACGCGACGCTGGAGATCGGCGGCAAGGGCCTGTTCCTCGGCAAGCACCGCGTGCTCGAGTACATGCAGACCGCGTTCGGGCCCGACGGCGCCAAGCCCGGGGTGCTGGCCAACCATATGCAGTTCCAGCCGATCCCAGACGTCTCGGCCGACGGCAAGACCGGCTGGGTCCGCAGCCGCGCCTACGTGATGAGCAATGCGGGGTGGGGCCTGCCGCTCTACGAAAACGCCTACGAGAAAGGCGAGGACGGGGTGTGGCGGATCAGCCGCCTCTCCGGTCCGTTCACGATGTACACCAACTGGGAAGGCTGGGGTAAGAACGCGCTCAACAACACCTGGCCCGACAAGTTCGACCCGCCGCCGGACTTGCCGCCGAGCACGGTATACCTGACCTATCCGGCCTACTACATCGTGCCGTTCCACTACCCGAACCCGGTGACGGGCGAGGCGTTCGTGCCCGACAAGGGCGAGGTCGGCGCCTATCACCGTCCGCCGGGTACGCCCGAGCAGCAGCGGGCGCTCACCGTCGGCCGGCTGGTCGACGGCACCCAGCCGATCGCCGAACCCCCCAGGGATTGATATGAAGCCACAGTACGTTTCACCCCCTCCTCTCAAGCGGCGGGGGTTCCGGGCCGCGATCGTCGCGCTGGGGCTGCTTGCGCTCGCTGCTTGCGCGACGGCGGTTCAGCAATCCCCAAGCTGGTTGTCGGACGATCCGCTCGCCATGCCTGCCGCGGGCGAATGGCCGAGCGACGGGCGCGACTATTCGGCGCAGCGCTATAGCCCGCTGACGCAGATCAACGCCTCGAACGTGGGCCAACTCGGGCTGGCGTGGTTCGATGAGCTCGATACCTTCCGCGGGGTGGAGGCGACGCCGCTTTATGCCGACGGGGTGCTCTACAACATCCTGCCGTTCAACGTGACGATCGCCTACGACGCGAGGACCGGCGAGCGGCTGTGGACCTACGACCCCGAGGTGCCGCGCGAAGTCGCCCGGCTGGCGTGCTGCGAGCCGGTCTCGCGAGGCCTCGCCATGTGGGGTGACAAGATCATCATCGCCACGCTCGACGGCCGGCTGATCGGACTCGACAAGACCAGCGGCCAACCGGTCTGGACCACGCGGGTGTTTCCGGAAGAGACCGCTTATTCGTACACGATCACCGGCGCGCCGCGGGTGTTCGACGGCCGGGTGGTGGTGGGCCAATCGGGCGGCGACCTCGGCGTGCGCGGCTTTGCGGCCGCGTTCGATGCCGATACCGGCGAGAAGCTCTGGAAGTTCTATCTGACCCCGGGCGATCCGGCGAAAGGCCCGGACGGCGAAGCGAGCGACCCGGTGATGGACTGGGTACGCGAGACCTGGTCCGAGGAAGGGCTTTGGAAAGAGCTCGGCGGCGGCGCCAACCCGTGGGACGCGATCGCCTACGATCCGGAGCTGAAGCTGGTTTACGTCGGCACCGGCAACGCCGTGCCGCACACGCGCTT
>JAJUFW010000487.1 GCA_029263555.1 Alphaproteobacteria bacterium | reverse complement strand
GGACCGACTGCCGACCATATCCGGATGATGGGCGACAAGATCGCCGCCAAGAAGGCGGTCGCGGGCGTCGGCCTGCCCGTCGTCCCCGGCTCCGACGGGGGCGTGACGTCGCTCGATGCCGCGATCGACCTGGGCGACCGGATCGGCTATCCGGTGCTGGTGAAGGCGGCGGCCGGCGGCGGCGGGCGCGGCATGCGCGTCGCCCACAGCCGTGACGAGCTGCGCGACGCGTTCACCCAGGCGCGGTCCGAAGCGAAGGCGGCCTTCGGCGACGACAGCGTCTACATCGAAAAGTTCCTGGCCCGTCCCCGCCATATCGAAGTCCAGATCCTGGCCGACTGCCACGGCAACGTGGTCCATTTCGGCGAGCGCGACTGCTCCGTCCAGCGGCGGCACCAGAAGGTGATCGAGGAGGCCCCCTCCCCGGCCCTGAACGCCGACGAGCGCGAGCGGGTCGGCAGCCTGGCCGCCCGCACGGCCAAGCTTCTGGGCTATCGCGGCGTGGGAACGATGGAGTTGCTCTATGAGGACGGGCAGTTCTACTTCATCGAGATGAACACCCGCCTGCAGGTCGAACATCCGGTGTCGGAGATGATCACAGGCGTCGACCTGGTCCGGGAACAGATCCGCGTCGCAACCGGCGCCCCTCTGGGCTACGAGCAGTCGGACATCCGCTTCGAAGGCCATGCCATCGAGTGCCGGATCAATGCCGAAAATCCGGAGACCTTCACCCCGTCTCCCGGCCAGATCCAGGGCTTCCACGCGCCCGGCGGGCTGGGTGTCCGCGTCGACAGCGCGCTCTATACCGGCTACCGCGTGCCGCCCCACTACGACAGCCTGATCGCCAAGCTGATCGTCCATGGGACGACCCGCACCGAATGCCTGATGCGGCTGCGTCGCGCGCTCGAGGAATTCGTGATCGAGGGCGTCGACACCACGCTGCCTCTGCACCAGATGCTGATCCAGCAGCCGGACTTCATCAACGGCAACTACGACAATCACTGGCTTGAGAACCTGCTGAAGCAGAAGAAGCCCTGATGCATCTCCAGCCGGCCCCGGCGCCCTTCGTTCGGAAGCCTTGAGGCTTGACCGACCGGATGGCCGGGGCCGATGCTTTGTCGAATGGCGGTGCGGGCACCCGGTCCCGGGACGACAAGCCTGTCCGAAGGCTGGGCGGAGAGCCGGGCTGTCCCTGCCCGGCTCCGGCAGAAAGCGATCGAGTTCCCTTGGGCCCGATGACGGAAGTCACTCCAGAGCTTCTGCTGCGCGCATATGCCTACGGCCTGTTCCCGATGGCCGAAAGCGCCGATTCTCCGGATCTCTACTGGTTCGACCCACCGATGCGGGGGATATTGCCGCTCGACGGCCTCTACGTCTCCCGCAGCCTGCGGAAGGCGGTCCGTCAGAGCCGATTCGAGGTCCGGTTCGACACGGCGTTCGAAGCGGTCCTGAGGGCCTGCGCCGAACCCGCGCCCGACCGCCCGAACACCTGGATCAACGATCGGATCGTCGCGCTCTATACCGAGTTGCATCGATCCGGCCATGCCCACAGCGTCGAAAGCTGGAAGGACGGCACGCTGGTCGGCGGCCTCTATGGCGTGGCCCTGCGCGGCGCCTTCTTCGGCGAGAGCATGTTCAGCCGCATGACGGACGCCAGCAAGGTGGCCCTGGTCCATCTGGTGGCGGCGCTGCGGGAGGGCGGCTTCACCCTGCTGGACACCCAGTTCACGACCGAACATCTGGCAAGGCTGGGCGGAAAGGAAATCCCGCAGGCGGAATACAAGCGCCGGCTGTCGCAGGCCCTGGCGGTCCCGGCGCAATTCGGCCCGCCCTCGGCCTGCGCGATCGAGGCCGTCATCAGCCGCGAAGCGGCCGACTGACCAGGCGCTAGGCGCTTCGGCCCCTGGCCGTCGGCGTCAGGGCGTTTCCGGCCGCCGCGGCGGCGGGGGCGGGTTGTCGGGCAGGCTGTAGTCACCGCGGCTGACGGCCTCGTCCTCGCCTTCCGGGGGAGAAAGCGCGTCCGCGCACTCTATCACCCAGATGTCGTAGACGGGATGTTCCAGGGCCGACACCGCCGGCGAGGACGCGAACATCCAGCCGGAGAACACCGATTCGGGGCTGCCGCCGGGCGGCAGGTCCTGGATCTCCAGGAAGGCTGCGTTCTCGGGCGTCTCCTCCGGCCGCGTCGAACGGCAGGCCCGGACGGTGATCCTGAGCGTGCCGAAGCCGAACCCTTCGCCGACCGGAACCTCGATCTTGCTGACCCGCGCCGTCACCTTGTCCAGACCCTGCAGGACCGCGATCTTGCGGTCGAGGGTCGGACGCGCGGCGTCGGCCGGCCCGGCAGCCGCGAGCGATAGGGCAATGGCGGAAAGCGAGAGAGAAAGGATACGCGCAATCATCACGGGAACCCTGGACCGGCTCTGTGGCGACGGCAAGGCGTCGAATGCCCCGACCGGCCGGCGCGAACGGCCCCGGTCAGCTGCCGCCTTCCCGGCCGCCGCTTTGCAGGCTGTAGATCACCTGCCCTAGGAGCTGCTCGAGACCGGGCGTCGACTGGGTGTATTCGATCGTGCCGCCGGGCGGGATCATCTCCTCGGCGCCGCCGGGCTCGAGCGCCAGAAAGCGGCCGCCGAGGAGGCTTTCGCTCGCGACCACCGCGACCGTGTCGGTCGGCAGCTGGATCGACGGATCGATGCTCATCCGAATTTCGGCCAGATAGGTCTGCGGGTCGAGACTCTGGGACAGGATGGTCCCGACCTTGACGCCGCTGATCCGCACGTCACCGCCGGTCTGGAGACCATCGATGCGATCGAATCGGGCGACCACCTCGTAGCCGTCGACGCTGCGCAGGCCCGTGCTCGAATAGGCGAAGACCAGAAACAGGACGGCGACCGCCAGG
>JAJUFW010000564.1 GCA_029263555.1 Alphaproteobacteria bacterium | reverse complement strand
GCCGGTCGAGATTCTCGCGCCCGGCCGCGAGCCGTGCCTCGAGCTCGCGTGCGGTCGCCTCGAGCGTATCGACATGTTCGGCGGTCTCTTCGTCCGGCGCTGTCGGCTCCTCCGCGGGCACGGCGGCCATTCCTCCCGCCGCATCCCCTGTCGGGCCCGGGGGCTGGTTGCCGGCCGGGTTTTCCCCCGCGGCCGGGGGAGGCTCGGGGGCCGACTCTTCGAGCGAGGCGAGCGGCACGGGCCCCGGATCGGGATCGCCCAGGAGCCAGACCCCGAGCGCCCCGACGACGAGAAGCGGGAGCAGGATCGCGAGCAGCAGGGGCACGAGGCGGCGCCGCCTGGGCCGCGCCAGCCTCAGGCGCGGACCGGCCGGGCCGGCCCCGGGCGAGGCGGGATCGTCCCCGCCCGGCAGGGGCTCCGGCCCGGCTTCCCGCAGCCGGCTCCTGTTGCGCAGGGCGGCACTCTGGATCAGGGACGGGCGGGAAGCGTCCCGGGGGCGCTCCACCACGGTGAATGTGTGCTGTCGCGGCCGGCGCCCATCGGTCCCGCTGGACTCCACGCTACGATCCGACTCTTCGGCCATCAGCCCCGTTCCTTCCCGATCCCTCGCGAGCGCCCGGGCGGATGGACTCCACGCCGAACCCTGCGCCCCCTTATAGGCGCGATGGCCCAGGGATTGTTCCAGACGCCCGGAAGCCGCCCGGGGTTCCGGCCCTTCGAGCGCCGGGCCGCGTCGCGTGCCTTATGGGCGCCCGGGTCACCTTCGCTTGTCTTTCGGGTGAGGTTTTTTGTATATACCTGGATATACAATGGAGATGCGCGCATGGCCGTTCATCGCAGCCGGACCTTCCGCAGCGGCAACAGCGAAGCCGTCCGCCTGCCCAGGGACATGGCCTTCGGTGAGAATGTGGAGGTGATCATCGTCCGGTCGGGCGACGTGCTGACGATCTACCGGGCGCCTGCGACCGTGAGGGAGATGGCCGAGCGCCTGCGGGCCCTGCCGGCCGTGCCGGAGATCGAGCGCCGGGTCGTGGACGAGCTGCCGGAACGGGCCGGGCTCTGAGGGGCCATGGCCCACCTCATCGACACCGATGTCGCCATTCACCTCCGGGACGGCGATCCCGTGGTCACCGACCGGGTGGCAGCGCTCGACGATGCCGTGCTGATGTCCGTCGTGACCCGGGTCGAGCTCGAGGGCGGCGTCTATCGCGACCCACGTCACGCTTCGTTGCGGCGGGCCCGCCTGGACATCATCCTGGCCGCGATCCCGACCCTGGCCTTCGACGATGCGGCGGCCCAGGCCTACGCGGCCATCGTGGCGGCGGCCGGCTATTCCCGGCGAAAGCTCTTGAACCGCATGATCGCCGCCCAGGCGATCGTGCACCGGGCGACACTCGTGACCTTCAACGCCGACGACTTCGCGGACATCCCCCGCCTCCGGCTGCTGACGTGGTGAGAGCGGCGCACCGGAATCATCGGCCTGATGATCGTTGGATAAGATGGATTATGGACACTACAAGGCTCGAAGCCGAGCCTTGCGTTCCGCCCGGAAGAGGACTATGTCCAAATTTGGATAGGAGGACGGATCCCATGGTCGCTCAGGCCCGCCGGAACCCGCAACGCATCGAGCCCGGTCCCGACCGCCTCGACGCGCAGCGCTTCGCCCCGACGAACCGCAGGAGGCTGAGCGCGCCGGGCCTGCGGACCTTCCTCGCGATCGCCGATCTTTGGGGCCTGAGCGAAGAAGAGCGGCGGCTGATCCTGGGTCTGCCCTCGCGCTCGACCTATCACCACTGGGCGAAGACGGCGCGGGAGCATGGCGAGCTCACTCTAAGCGTCGATGTCCTCTTACGCATCTCCGCCGTTTTGGGCATTCACCAGGCCCTCGAGATCCTCCACACCGACGAGGCGGATTGCATCGCGTGGCTGCGGCGGCCGCACCATGCGCCGGTGTTCGCCGGCAGGCCGCCTTTGACGCTGATGACCTGCGGCACCCAGGACGGCCTGCTCACGGTCCGCCGTTTCCTCGACGCCGCCCGGGGCGGCCTCTACATGGCGCCGAACGCGGTGGACCGGGACTTCACGCCCTATGAGGATGCGGACCTCGTGCTCGCGTGACGGATCGGCACGCCCCGGCACCCTGCCCGGCCCATCGCCTCGTCCCTTCCCGCTTCCCGCCCATCGGCCCGTTCGACACGGTCTCGACGGCGGCCGATCTGCGAGCGGTGATGGAACTCGCCGGCTGGACCAACGACCGTCTGGTGGCCGAGCGGATCGATCGGCTGCCGCAGCACGAGTGGGTCTATGGCCGGCCGAACGCGAGTATCGTCATGGCGGCCTTCCTGCATACCGCACCCGCCGGCATGCGCTTCAACTCGGCCGATCTGGGTTGCTGGTACGCCGCAGCGGCCCGGACCACCGCAGCCTTCGAGGTCGCCCATCACCTGAGGCGCGAGGCCGTCGCGACCCGGGCCCGACTCGCCAACCTCCCCGAG
>JAJUFW010000218.1 GCA_029263555.1 Alphaproteobacteria bacterium | reverse complement strand
GTCCAGCCTGATTCCCAGGCCAATGCCGTAGAGCACGTCGTTGACGAGCCCGGATCGTCCATAGACGGCGACAACGCAGAGGACCCCGACGATCGTAGGAACGACCATCGGGAGGCCCAGGGCGCGGATCAGAAGCCGCCTGCCGAAGAAGCGCGGCCTGCGGGCGAGCGCCCGGGCGACGGGCACGGCGAACGCGACGCTCAGGACCGCGGAAAGAAAGGCCTGCCAGACGGTGAATCGCAGGACGCCCTGGACATAGGGATCGGTCATGAGTCGCGGAAGGTCCACATGGCCGGCGACCGTCAGCACGCCGGCAAGCGCGCTGCCGATCACCGCCAGAAGGGCGATCCCGGCCGCGAAACCCGGGATCAGCGTGCGCAACATCTCAGCGGCTCATTGCCCGCAACCACTCGTCGATCCACGCTCCGCGATTCCGTTCCGCCTCTTCGGCCGAGAAGAGGAGCCCGCGCTCCGGGCGGACCAGATTCTGGAAGGCGTCGGGAAGGCCGCCTTCGGGCCGGATGACGGGGTACATCCAATTGGTCGTCGGAATGACCGACTGGAAGGCATCGGTGGTGATGAAGGACAGGAAGCTGCGGGCAAGCTCCTCTTCGTCGCTGCCCGCCACCCGGGCCGCGACCTCGATCTGCAGATAGTGGCCTTCCGCGAACTCCGCGGCCTGGTACCGCGTCTCGTTCTCGGCGATTGCGTGATAGGCGGGTGACGTGGTGTAGCTCAGCACCATCGGCGCCTCGCCCTCGACAAACAGCCCGTAGCTCTCGCTCCAGCCGTTGCTGACGGTGACGATGCGGGGACGCAGCCGGGTCCATGCCTCGGCCGCCTCGTCGCCATAGACCGACCGCATCCAGAGCAGCAGGCCCAACCCCGGCGTGCTGGTGCGAGGGTCCTGGATCAGGATCTCGACGTCGCTCTCCTCGACCAGCTCCTTTAGGCTGGCCGGGGGTTCGGCCAGGGCTTCGGTGTCATAGACGAAGGCGAAGTATCCCCAGTCGTAGGGAACGAATGTATCGTCCGTCCACTCGACCGGCAGGTCGAACGGGGGCAGGTCCAGTTCATGCGGTGCGAGAAGGCCGGTTGCTTTGGCCTCCGCCACCAGGTTCATGTCGAGGCCCAGCACCACATCGGCCCGGGTGCGATCGCCCTCGAGCCGGAGCCGGCTCAGCATCGCGACGCCGTCGTCGACGGACACGAATTCCAGATCGCAGCCGCACACTTCTTCGAAGGCAGTCTCGATGGCAGGACCAGGCCCCCATTCGGAAGTGAAGGAGCTGTAGGTGTAGACTGTGAGGACCGGCCTGTCCTGCGCAAGCGCGGGCAGGGCGGCGAACACGGCCGCGGAGGCGACCAGGATTGAACGGGGCATTGGCTCTCCTCCAAAGGATGGGGGGAGCCGGCGGCATGGATGTTGGTCAGTCCCAGCTCCCTCCGCCGGCATTATCCGGATCAGGTTCGTCGGGTTGGCACGATCGTGCCTCTCAGCCCTTTCGCGGGCACCCCGTTGAGACAAGCCGACAGGTACTACTGGTTGAGAGCGACGTCAATGTCGCACGATCCATTGCAAGCGCTGGAGGAACAGCTCGCCATGGCGATGCAGCCGCTGCTGATCGGCAGCGACATCTACCGGACGTCCTCCTATGGCGACGGGCATCCGCTGTCCATTCCCCGGGTCTCGACGACGATTGACCTCGTCCGGGCGACAGGCTGGCTGGCGCCGGGCGCCTATATTGAAAGCCCGGTCGCGACGCCGGAGGACCTCATTCGCTTTCACGACCCCGAATACGTCGCCGCCGTCATGGAGGCGGAGCGGGAGCAGCACCTCGACGCCGCGCGGCGGGAGCGGTTCTGCCTGGGTCGCGCCGGGAATCCGATCTTTCCGGAAGTCTTCTGCCGCCCTGCCACGGCGGTCGGCGCCTCCTTGCTGGCGGCCGATCTGCTCGGTGCCGGCGGCGTGATCTACAACCCGGCCGGCGGCACTCATCACGGCCGTCCGGACCGCGCCAGCGGGTTCTGCTACTTCAACGATGCGGCGCTCGCCATTCTCCGGCTGCTCGACCGCGGAATGCGCCGGGTCTATTACCTTGATGTCGATGCGCATCACGGCGACGGCGTCGAGGCGGCTTTCGCGGGCGATGACCGGGTGCTCACCGTCTCCGTGCACGAGGACGGGCGATGGCCGTTCTCCGGGACGGTGCGGGACCGGGCCGGCGGTTCGTCGCGCAACATTCCGGTGCTCCCCGGCTTCAACGATTCGGAGATGGATTTCGTCCGCGAAGAGGCGCTGATCCCCTTGGGGCGCGCCCACGACCCGGAGATCGTGGTCATCCAGTGCGGGGCGGATGCCCTGGCCGACGACCCCCTGAGCCGGCTTGCGCTTTCCAACGGTGCACTGTGGCGGGTGGTTCGGGATGTTGCGCGCCTTGCCCCGCGGGTCCTGGTGCTCGGCGGCGGAGGATACAATCCATGGAGCGTTGCGCGCTGCTGGGCGGGAGTTTGGGCGACGCTGAACGGCATCAGTCCGCCGGTCGATGCCCCGGATCCGGCCAGGGCCATCCTACAGGCCCTGAGCTGGCGGCGTTCCCAGGGGCGCTGCCCACCGGAAGCCTGGCTCTCCACGATCGCCGACCCGCCGCGGAGCGGGCCGGTCCGGGATCCAGTGAAACGCGTGGTGGAGGCGGTCTTACGGTCGTGACGCCGCCCGCCTATACTGCCGGCGCTCACGATCCATGCAGGACCAGGTGCCGTATGCGGAAATTCGCTCTGATCGTCATTGCCTTCCTTGCCGCCGTGACCGCGTCGGCGGCCCAGGCGCAGCAGGGGGAGAGCTTCGCCCGGTCCGAGGTGTGGATCGAGACGGCCCCCGGGCGCCTCTACCACTTCGACGTGGAGGTCGCGGATACATTCACCCGCCGGGCGCAGGGCCTGATGCACCGCGAGAGCCTCGCCCCCGACGCCGGGATGCTGTTCCTTTTCGAGGAGGTGCAGCCGCTCTCGTTCTGGATGAAGAACACGTTGATTCCACTCGACATGCTGTTCATCGCCCCCGACGGGCGGATCATCAATATCCATGAGCGGACCAAGCCGCTCGACCTCGGGTCCTATCGGTCGGCGGAGCCGGCCATCGCCGTGCTGGAGATCAACGGCGGGATATCCGCCTTTCTGGGCATCCAGGCCGGCGACCGGGTGATACACGAGGCTTTCGGCAACACCGACATCGTCGGCGAAAGAGGGCAGACGGGCGGCTGACGGTCAGTCTTCGCGACCGGGCTGGTCCGTCCGCCGACTGCCGATTCGTCCATGTCGTCCGGGGCGCGTGGGCCAATGCCGGATGGACCACGCGCCGGCACCGGCCGTCAAGCGCTTCTTGACACCCGTGCGAAAACCGTTGAGAACGCACAGAATTCGGTCCGCCGGGGCGTAGCGCAGCCTGGTAGCGCGCCTGCTTTGGGAGCAGGATGTCGGCGGTTCAAATCCGTCCGCCCCGACCAACCCGTCCGCCCTTTGGAGCAGAAGCGTCCGTCCGACCATGCAGGTTCGCATTTACAGGCCAGCCAGGACCGCCATGCAGTCCGGCCGCGGGAATACGAAGAAATGGGTGCTGGAGTACGAGCCCCTGACGCCCAGACGGCCCGAGCCGCTCATGGGCTGGATCAGCTCCGGCGACACCCTGAATCAGGTTCGGCTGTATTTCGATACGAAGGAAGACGCGATCGCCTATGCCCAGCGCAAGGGCCTGGACTATACCGTCGACCCGGAGCAGACGCGCCGGGTGACGCCGCGCAACTACGCCGACAATTTCAGGCCGCGTCCGCGCTGATCGGTTGCGGTTCCGCTCCCGTTCCGATTACGGCAACGGCCCCGTAGCTCAGTTGGATAGAGCAAGCGCCTTCTAAGCGCTAGGTCGCAGGTTCGAGTCCTGCCGGGGTCGCCAATTCGCCGTCATCGGACATCAATACCGTTTGTGCGGAGCAGTGCGATGAAAGAGATCGTGATCGACGGCATCCGAATTCCGGCCCTGGGATACGGGACTTGGGAGTTGCGCGGCGAGGAGTGTCTCCGGGGGGTCCGATCAGCGCTCGACATCGGCTATCGGCACATCGACACGGCCCAGGCTTACGGCAACGAGGCCGAGGTCGGGAGGGCCATCGCCGAAAGCGGCGTGCCGCGCGAAGACATCTTCCTGACGACGAAGATCTGGCCCGACCGGCTGGAGCCGGCGGAGCTGCGCCGAGCGGCGGAAGAGAGCCTGAGGCGGCTGCGCACGGACTATGTGGACCTTCTGTTGATCCATTGGCCCAATCCGGATGTTCCTCTTGCCGCGACGCTGGGCGAGATGGACCGGCTTCGGGGCGAAGGCCACGCGCTCAGCCTGGGGGTCAGCAACTTCACGATCGCCCTCTTGGACGAGGCGGCGGAGACCGGCGTCCGCATCGTCAACAACCAGGTCGAATACCATCCCTTCCTTTCGCAAAGGCGGCTGCTCGACCGCCTGCGCCGGGAGGACATGTTCCTTACCGCCTATGCGCCTCTGGCCCGTGGCGAGGTGCCGCGCAATGCGGTGCTGGCCCGGATCGGGGAACGGTACGGCAAATCGGCGTCCCAGGTGGGGCTGCGTTGGCTGGTCCAGCAGGACCGGGTGGCCGCGATTCCCAAAGCGGGCAACGAGAAGCATGCCCGGGCCAATTTCGAAATCTTCGACTTCGAGCTCACTCCCGAAGAGATGGCGGAGATCCATGCGCTCCGTTCGAACATGCGCCTGGTCAGCCCGGACCGGGACTGGGACATCGACGAGGCGTGAGGTGACGGCGATGTCCCGGCGGCGGGGCGGTCAGGTCTTGCCGTAGAGCTCCCGCGGGTCCTTCTCCACCGCCGAAACCGTTTCCAGGGCGCCCCCGCGGACGGCCCTGTAGAAGCAGCTTCGCCGCCCGGTATGGCAGGCGACCCCGGTCTGGTCGACCAGAAGCAGGAGCGTGTCGCCGTCGCAGTCGATGCGGAGCTCGACCAGCTTCTGCGACTGCCCCGATGTCTCTCCCTTGCGCCACAGGGACCGGCGCGAACGGGACCAGTAGCAGACGCGGCCGGTCGCGAGTGTTTCCTCGATGGCCGTCCGGTTCATCCAGGCGACCATCAGGACCTCGCCCGTGTCGTACTGCTGCGCGACCGCGGCAACGAGCCCGTCGGCATCGAACTTCAGCGCCTTCCAGAGATCCTCGGCCACCGATTTCACCCCGCCGATTGGTTCAGGCGCGTAAAGCCGCGCGCCAGGTCTTCGATCAGGTCGTCCGGGTCCTCCAGTCCGACATGCAGCCGGAGCAGGGGGCCCGCATCCTCCCATCGGGTCGCGGTGCGGATGCGCGCGACATGGCAGAGCGTGATCAGGCTTTCGAACCCGCCCCAGCTGTAGCCCATGCCGAACAGCTCCATCCCGTTCAGCATGGCAGCGACCGCCGATTTCGGCACCGGCTTCAGGACGACGCCGAACAGTCCGGACGACCCGGCGAAGTCGCGGCGCCAGAGGTGGTGACCCGGGTGCTGCGGCAGGGCTGGATGGAGCACCCGCGCGACCTCCGGCCGTCCTTCGAGCCAGCGCGCGACCTTCAGCGCGCTCTCCTGATGCTGCC
>JAJUFW010000016.1 GCA_029263555.1 Alphaproteobacteria bacterium | reverse complement strand
GTAGGTCGAATCGGTCAGGACATCGATCTTCGCGCAAGCTTCGGGCTCCGCCTCGGCCTGGCGGGCCAAGTGCTCGAGCGCGCGTATCACGCCCATGAGCTCCATCCGGTTGTTGGTCGTGCTCGGATCGCCCGCGCCCAGCTCCGTCACTTTGCCCGTAGGCGTGACGATGATGCAGCCCCAGCCGCCCGGCCCGGGATTGCCGGAGCAGGCGCCGTCGGTGAAGATCTCGACCGTGGTCGGCAACGGCTCCATCAGTCGAGCCCGTAGGCGCCGGGGCCCGCGACCTGGCGGTGGAACCGCAGCCGGGCCCAGTATTCCAGCGGGTTCTTGGGCTTGACGAACGCGCCCGGCGGATGGTTGAGGAGGTCGTATAGGCGGGTCAGCAGGAAGCGCATGGCCGAGCCGCGGGCAAGCAGCGGCAGCAGGCTGAGTTCCCGCTCCGAAAGGCGCCGGACCTTCTGATATCCGGTCAGCATCAGGCGCGCCTTGGTGATGTTGAAGGCCCCGTCCGGCTCGAAGCACCAGGCGTTCAGGCAGATCGCGATGTCGTAGGCGAGGGCGTCGGTACAGGCGAAATAGAAGTCGATCAGCCCGCTGAGACGCTCGCCCTTGAAGAAGACGTTGTCCGGGAAGAGGTCGGCGTGGATCAGGCCTCGCGGAAGCCCGGCCGGCCATTCGCTCTCCAGGAAGCGGAGCTCGGTCTCGAGCTCTTCGGCAAGCCCTGGCAGCACCTCGTGGGCTCGGTCCTTGCTGGCTTCGAAGAGCGGACGCCAGCCGCCGACCGAAAGGTTGTTCGGCCGCTCCATGTCGAAGTCGCTGCCGGCAAGATGCATACGGGCGAGTGCCGCGCCCAGTTCCCGGCAGTGGAAGGGCTGGATGCGCCGCGGCCACATGCCGGCGAGAAAGCTGACGATTGCCGCGGGACGGCCGGCCAGCCGGCGCAGCGCCTGGCCATCGCGACCCCGAATCGGCAGAGGGCAGGCGATGCCGCGGGCGGCCAGATGCTCCATCAGCGCGAGAAAGAAGGGCAGGTCGGTCTCTGCCACCCGCTTCTCGTAGAGGGTCAGGATGTAGCTGCCGCGTTCGGTCTGAAGCAGGAAGTTCGAGTTCTCGACGCCTTCGGCGATGCCCTTCAGCGACAGCACCTCGCCCAGGTCGTACTGGGCGACGAACGCATCGACTTCCTCGTCGGAGACTTCGGTGTAGACGGCCATGGTTGGGATGTGTGCCGGTTAGAACCGTCGGCGTCAATCCGAGCCTTCGGGTGCCGCGCTTCCGGGGGCGGCCGGATAGGAGTGAAGCTGGCCGTTGGGGGCCTCCACGGTCCACCCGGCGGCGTCGGAACCTTCGAGATAGCCGGGTCCGACCGGCACCTTGCCGTGCCCGCCCGGGATGTCCAGCACATAGGTCGGCTGGGCGAGGCCCGAGAGGCGGCCGCGCAAGGCCTTCATCAGGCGCCAGCCGTCCTCTATGCTGGTCCGGAACTGCGCCGTGCCGGGGGCAAGATCGCAATGATGCAGGTAATAGGGCTTGACCCGCGCCTTCACGAGTTCGCGGAACAGGGCCTCGAGCACGGCAGGGTCGTCGTTGACGCCGCGCAGCAGCACCGTCTGGGAGACGAGCGCCGCCCCGGCCTCTGCCAGGCGCCGCAGCGCCTGCTTGGCGGCGTCCGTGATCTCGCGCGGGTGGTTGGCGTGAACGGCGACCCAGATCGCCTTCTCCCTGCCGCGAAGCGCGTCGGTCAGCGCTTTCCCGACCCGTTCGGGATCGACCACCGGCACCCGGGTGTGCAGCCGGACCACGCCCAGATGCGGGATCGCGTCCAGCCGGTCCAGGATGTCGGAGAGCCGCCGGGGCGAGAGCATCATGGGGTCGCCTCCGGTCAGGATGACCTCGAACACCTCCGGGCGTTCCGCCACATAGGCGATCGCCGCGTTCAGCTCCGCTCCCGACAGGCCGGCCCCGCCGGGCCCGACCATCTCGCGCCGGAAGCAGAAGCGGCAATAGACCGGGCAGGCATGGAGCGCCTTAAGGAGAACGCGGTCCGGGTAGCGGTGGACGATGCCCTTGACGGGGGCATGGGCGTCGTCGCCGATCGGATCGGCCAGCTCCTCCGGCCGGATGTCCAGCTCGGCCGCGGAGGGCACGAACTGGCGCGCGATCGGGTCGTTCTCGTCGGTCGGGTCGATGAGATCCAGCATCGCCGGCGTCACCGCCACCGCGTAGCGTCCGGCGACCGCCTCGATCTCCTCGCGCCGGTCAGCCGTCACGGCGCCGCCGGCGATCAGGTCGTCGGCGCTGCGGGCGGTCTTGTCCTTGGCGGCACAGGTCAAGGGTCGGATCCTGTCAGGCGACAGCCCGGGGAAGCTTGAAGGTGACGTTCTCGCGCGCGATCGCGACCTCTTCGACCGCAACGTCGAACCGTTCGCGGCAGGCCTCGATCACCTCGTCCACCAGCAGTTCCGGGGCGCGGGCGCCGGCGGTGATGCCCAGCCGGGCGACACCGTCCAGCCAG
The DNA here is from genome assembly GCA_029263555.1 of Alphaproteobacteria bacterium. Classification (GTDB taxonomy): domain Bacteria; phylum Pseudomonadota; class Alphaproteobacteria; order DSM-16000; family Inquilinaceae; genus JAJUFW01. Next base: position 12,317 of record JAJUFW010000016.1, on the reverse strand, counting down.
CCCCAGTCGATATCCGCCGCGCGCTGGACCAGGCGCGCCTTGGTGCAGCCATGGCGTTCCGCCACCTCGACGAGGCGCATCGAGTTCGACGAATTGGGGGCCCCGATCACCAGCATCGCGTCGCAGCGGGGCGCGATCTCCTTCACGGCCTGCTGCCGGTTCGTCGTGGCGTAGCAGATGTCCTCCCGCCGGGGCGCGTCGATTTCCGGGAAACGACGCTGCAGGGCGGCGACGATGTCGGCCGTGTCGTCGACCGATAGCGTGGTCTGGGTGGCGAAGGCGACGTTCGCGGGATCGGCGACCTCCACCCGCTCGGCATCGGCGACGGTCTCGACCAGGACGACGGCGCCTTCCGGCAGCTGGCCCATGGTGCCGATCACTTCCGGGTGACCGGCATGGCCGATCAGGATCACCTGCTTGCCGTTGCGGTGATGGCGTTCGGCCTCGCGGTGGACCTTGGAGACCAGCGGGCAGGTCGCGTCGACATAGAGCAGGTTCCGCCGCTCCGCCTCCGCCGGGACGGACTTCGGCACGCCGTGGGCGGAGAACACCACGGGCACATCGGCCGGGACTTCGTCCAGCTCTTCCACGAAGATCGCGCCCTTGGCCTCCAGGCTCTCCACCACGTAGCGGTTGTGGACGATCTCGTGCCGGACATAGACGGGCGGGCCGAATTTCTCCAGCGCCCGTTCGACGATCTGGATCGCCCGGTCGACGCCGGCGCAGAAGCCGCGGGGGCTTGCCAGCAGAATGGTCAGGGGCGGGCGCACGCCCGGTCCGCCGGACGGGATCTCCCGCGCGCTTGTGCCGGTCGACGGCATTCCCTTAAAGTCCGTGGTCATGAAAATCCTGACGCGGGGCATCGTCCCCGCTCCCGCAAAATCGTCGAGACCCTAATATAGGCCCGATCATGAGAAAAGACGGCGGTTCATTCGGTCGCGTGCGCGGCGCCGCGCTTCCCTGCGCCATCGGCGTGGCCGGCCTCCTTGGCCTTGCCGCCTGTGGCACGGACGACACTGCCTGGAACCCGGACGACCCGCAGGGCTGCCCGTCGGTCAGGATCGTGTCGGACGCCGACCGGATCACCCAGTTCCGCGACGGGCCCGGTCGGGACCTGACCGATGTCGTGGCACGGGGCGTGATCGCAGACTTCTCGGGCGAATGCGCCTATGAGGGCAACACGGTCACGGTCGATCTCGATCTCGTCATCGGGGCGGAGAAGGGGCCCGCGGCGGCGGCCGGCGACCCCGCCCGTTTCGTCTATTTCGTCGCCGTCGCCGATCCGGAGCTGAACATCCTGAACAAACGGGAATTCGATACCGAGATCGCCTTCGAAGGGGCGAGCTCCCGCGCCGCCGTGATGGAGGAGCTGGTGCAGGTCATCCCGCTCGAGCGTCCGGTCGACGGCCAGTACTACCAGGTGCTGGTCGGATTCCAGGTCTCGCCCGAACAGCTCGACTACAACCGCCGCTGACGTCGGAAAATCGTCACTCCCCGTCGCGGATTGACTTTTCCGTGGCGGGGACTAGGGTTCCTTCAGAACAGATAGACAGGATAGGCCATCGACCCTTGCGGGAGAGATCCCGCCCCGCTGCCGCCGGCACCGGGGCGAGGCGCCGAAGGAGCAACCGCCCCGGAAACTCTCAGGCAAAAGGACCGCAAGGGGAGGCACTCTGGAAAGCAGCCGCCGTCGGATGATCGGCGTCTCACCGAAGGAGTAAGCCGCGGCAGCAATCTGGCGCCGCGGTGAATCTCTCAGGTCCCGGACAGAGGGGGCGCACCGGTTCGGCCGTACGAGCCGGTAGAGGCGTCCACAACTCAGTCTGGGATCGCAATGACCACGTCACCGGAATCTCTCCTCAGGACTCCGCTTCACGCGCTGCACCTGGAACTGGGCGGCAAGATGGTGCCGTTCGCCGGCTATGACATGCCGGTCCAGTATCCGATGGGCATCCTGAAGGAGCATCAGCACACGCGCAGCGCAGCCGGCCTCTTCGACGTCAGCCATATGGGGCAGGTCCGCCTGCACGGCTCCGACGCGGCGAAGGCGCTGGAAGCCCTTGTCCCGGGCGACATCGAGGGGCTTCAGCCGGGCCGGATGCGGTACACGCTGTTCACCAACGAGACGGCGGGCATCCTGGACGACCTGATGGTGACGCGCTGCGAGGATCACCTGTTCCTGGTGGTCAACGCCGCGTGCAAGCAGCAGGACATCCGGCATCTGGAAGCCCATCTCGCGGGAAGCTGCCGGTTGGAGGTCCTCGAGGATCGCGCCCTGCTCGCGCTGCAGGGGCCGGAGGCGGCGTCGGTCCTGGCGCGATTCGCCCCCGAAGTCCGGGACATGCGGTTCATGAGCGGTCGCGCCGTCACCCTGTTCGGCGCCCAGGCCTTCGTCACCCGCTCCGGCTACACGGGAGAGGACGGGTTCGAGCTCTCGATTCCGGCCGACCGCGCGGAAGAGATCGCCCGCAGGCTCCTGGCCGAGCCGGAGGTGCAGCCGATCGGCCTGGGGGCGCGGGATTCGCTTCGGCTCGAGGCGGGCCTGTGCCTTTACGGCCACGACATCGACAAGACCTCGACCCCGGTCGAGGCCGGGCTTTCCTGGACGATCGGCAAGCGCCGGCGCGAGGAGGGCGGATTCCCGGGCCACAAGATCGTCATGCAGCAGCTGACCGACGGCGTCGACACCTGTCGCGTCGGGATCCTGCCGGAAGGGAAGGCGCCGGCGCGCGAGGGCACGCCCATCATCGGCCCGGCGGGCGACCAGATCGGAACGGTGACCAGCGGCAGCTTCGGGCCGACCGTCGGGGGGCCTGTCGCCATGGGATATGTCAGGAAGGAGTTCGCGGCCGAGGGCACGTCCCTCCAGCTCCTGGTCCGCGGCAAGGCTCTGCCGGCGAAGGTGGCGGCCATGCCCTTCGTGCCGCACCGCTACCGCAAGGGCTGAGCCCCACGTCCAGCCATCGCCCCGCCGTGCCGGCCGGGCGGGATCGAACGAACTCATGCACGGGAGAGGCTGAAGATGAGCAACGTCAAATACACCCAGGATCACGAGTGGGTCCGCATCGACGGCGATGTCGGCACGATCGGGATCACCGAATATGCGCAGGAACAGCTCGGCGATGTCGTGTTCGTCGAGCTTCCGGAGGTCGGCAAGGCGGTGACGAAGGGTGGCGAGGCCGCCGTCGTCGAGAGCGTCAAGGCGGCAAGCGAGGTCTTCGCGCCGATCGACGGCGAGGTGGTCGAGGTCAATGACGCGCTGGCCGGGGAACCGGGGCTCGTCAACAGCGACCCGACCGGGCAGGGCTGGTTCTTCAAGGTCCGCGTCAAGGATGCGTCCCAGCTCGACGCCCTGATGGACGAAGCCGCGTACAAGAGCTTCGTGGAGGGGCTCCACTGATGCGATATCCCCCCCTGACCGACGCCGACCGCCGCGAGATGCTGGCGGCGATCGGCGTCGGGTCGGTCGACGACCTGTTCAGGGACGTTCCGGCCGCCGCCCATCTCGACGGACCGATCGAAGGGCTGCCCCTCGCCAAGAGCGAGATGGAGGTCGAGCGCATCGTCGGCGCGCTCGCCTCGAAGAATCTTCCGGCAGGGTCGGTGCCGTGTTTCCTCGGCGCCGGGGCCTATCGGCACCACATCCCCGCAGCGGTCGACCACCTGATCCAGCGCGGCGAGTTCCTGACCTCCTATACGCCCTATCAGCCGGAGGTCAGCCAGGGCACGCTCCAGTACCTGTTCGAGTTCCAGACGCAGGTCGCGCTCATCACCGGTATGGAGGTCGCCAACGCCTCCATGTACGACGGCGCCACCGCCTGCGCCGAGGCGGTGCTGATGGCCAATCGGCTGACCCGCCGGAAGAAGGCGATCCTTTCGGGCGGGCTGCATCCCCATTACCGGGACTCGACGGCGCTTCTCGGGCGCTTCATCGGGTTCGACCTGGTCCGCCCCGATCCCGATCCGCAAGGGGGCGAGGACCTCGTCTCCCTGATCGACGAGGAGACGTCCTGCGTCGTCGTCCAGAATCCGTCCGTGTTCGGCCAGATCCGGGACCTGACGCCGCTGGCGGAGGCGTGCCACGCCAAGGGTGCGCTGCTGATCGTCGCGATCAGCGAGGTGGTGTCTCTCGGCCTCCTGACCCCGCCCGGGGAGATGGGCGCCGACATCGTCGTCGCGGAGGGGCAGTCAATCGGGAACGCGCTCGGCTTCGGCGGCCCCTATGTCGGCCTGTTCGCGACCCGGCAGAAATTCGTGCGCCAGATGCCCGGGCGTCTTTGCGGCCAGACAGTCGATGCGGACGGCCGGCGCGGCTTCGTGCTGACCCTGTCGACGCGGGAACAGCACATCCGGCGCGAGAAGGCGACCTCCAACATCTGCACCAACAGCGGCCTTTGCGCCCTGGCCTTCTCAATCCACATGAGCCTGCTCGGTGAGGAGGGTTTCCGGCGCCTGGCCGAGCTCAACCACGCCAACGCGGTTCTGCTGGCCGACAAGCTGGCCTCGGTGCCCGGGGTGGAGGTCGCCAACGACTCCTTCTTCAACGAGTTCACCGTCCGCCTGTCTAAGCCGGCGGCGGAGGTCGTCGACCGTTTGGCGTCGGCCGACCAGGAGCGGCGCGTCCTGGCCGGCGTGCCGGTGACGCGGCTCTACAAGAACCGTCCGGAGCTGGCCGGGCTGATGCTGGTGGCGGCTACCGAGACGAACACCGAAGAGGACATGGACGCGCTCGTGGAAGCGCTGCGGGAGGAGCTGCGATGAGCGGGGCGATGAATCGCGAGGGCCGCCCGACGCGGCCGGTGGAGGCGAGCGAGGCCGGGCGGGCCGTGACCGCGACCGTGACTGGGAACCGCGGCCTGACCGTGGAAGAGCCGCTGATCTTCGAACAGGACAATCCCGGGGCGATCGGGGTCGACCTGCCCGAGCCGCCGCACGTGCGGTCCCGTCTGGGCGCGGTCCGGCCGCGCGGGCGGATCGGGCTGCCGAGCCTTTCGGAGCCCCAGGTCGTGCGGCACTACACGCGCCTGAGTACTCGGAACATGGGCATCGACACGACCATGTATCCGCTGGGCTCGTGCACCATGAAGCACAATCCCCGGCTTAACGAGAAGATGGCGAGGCTTCCCGGCTTTGCCGATCTGCACCCGATGCAGCCGATGGATACGGTCCAGGGCGCCCTGGAGCTGATCGACCAGTTGGCCCACTGGCTGAAGGCGCTGACCGGTATGCCGGCCGTGGCGATGACGCCGGCGGCGGGCGCCCATGGCGAGCTGTGCGGCATGATGGCGATCCGCTCCGCCCTCGAGGACCGCAACGACCCGCGCCGGCGTGTCCTGGTGCCCGAATCGGCTCACGGCACCAACCCGGCGACGGCGGCCGCGCTCGGCTACACGGTCGATTCGATTCCGGCGGATGCCCGGGGGCGGGTCGATCTGGAGGCGTTCAAGGCCAAGCTGGGACCGGACGTGGCGGCGATCATGCTGACCAACCCGAACACCTGCGGCCTGTTCGAAAGCGACATCGTCGCGATCGCCGAGGCGGTGCACGAGGTCGGCGCCTTCTTCTACTGCGACGGCGCCAACTTCAACGCCATCGTCGGGCGGGTGCGTCCGGGCGATCTCGGCATCGACGCCATGCACATCAACCTGCACAAGACCTTCTCGACGCCCCATGGCGGCGGCGGTCCGGGGGCGGGGCCCGTGGTCCTGTCCGAGGCGCTGGCGCCTTTCGCGCCGGTGCCGGCGGTCGTGCACGGCCCGGACGGCCGGCTCCGGCTCGTCGAACATGCCGAGGGCGATTTCGCCAAGAGCTTCGGTCGCATGAAGGGCTTCCACGGGCAGATGGGCATGTTCGTCCGGGCCCTGACCTACATCCTGAGCCACGGGGCCGACGGCCTGCGGCAGGCGTCGAGCGACGCCGTGCTCAACGCCAACTACCTGCTGGCCCGCCTGAAGGATGTGATGACGCCGTCCTTCGACGGCCCCTGCATGCACGAGGCGCTGTTCGACGACCGGTTCCTGAAGGACACGGGCGTCTCGACCCTCGATTTTGCGAAGGCGATGATCGACGAAGGCTTCCACCCGATGACCATGTATTTCCCGCTGGTCGTTCACGGGGCCATGCTGTTCGAGCCGACGGAGAGCGAATCGAAGGAGACTCTCGACGCCTTCGCCGACACGATGCGGGCGCTCGTGGAGCGGGCGAAGTCCGGGGATGCCGGGTATTTCCAGGGCGCGCCCTATCACACGCCCCGGCGCCGGCTGGACGAGACGGGGGCGGCGCGCAATCCGGTCCTGCGTTGGCAGCCGGACATGCCGGCCCGGGAGGCGGCGGAGTAGGGGGCGGGAGACCCGCGACACGGAAGGAAGAAGGCCCGGATGCCATGGCGTCCGGGCCTTCTTCTTTGGACTATTCCCCGGCGGCCCCTGACGATGCCTTGCGCTTTCGTGCCCGGCGCGCGGCCAGCAGGTTCAGCGTTTCGACCAGGATCGAGAAGGCGATCGCGAAATAGAGATAGCCGCGCGGGATATGGAAGTGCAGGCCGTCCGCGATCAGCGCCACGCCGATCAGCAGCAGGAAGGAAAGGGCCAGCATCTTCACGGTCTTGTGGCGGTTGACGAAGGCGCTGAGCGGTTCGGCGGCCAGGAGCATGATCGTGATGGCGATGACGACCGCCGTGATCATGATCGGGAGCTGGTCCGTCATGCCGATCGCGGTCAGCACCGAGTCCAGCGAGAAGACGATGTCCAGAAGGACGATCTGGGTGATCACATTGGCGAAGCCGGCCTGCCGTGCTTCGGGCGCGCCGTGCTCGTCCTCGCCCTCCAATGCGAGGTGGATCTCTGTCGTCGCCTTATAGAGCAGGAAGGTGCCGCCGCCGATCAGGATCAGGTCCCGCCACGAGAACTGAAGCTCCATCAGCGTGACTATCGGACGGGTGAGACCGATGATCCAGACGATGCTGAACAGGAGGGCGATCCGGGCCAGAAGCGCCAGCCCCAGGCCGATCCGACGGGCCAGCTTCTGCTGCCCTTCGGGCAGACGGCTCGAGATGATCGACAGGAAGATGACGTTGTCGATGCCGAGAACGATCTCGAGCACGGAAAGGGTAAGGAGGCTTGCCCAGGCTTCCGGGCTGGTCAACAGGTCGAGCATCTGCGTTGGCTGCCGCGTTGTGACCGGCTTCGACGAAGCCATGTGACTGAAGAACGTTTCGCTGCCGCCGAAGGCTGCGATGGGCGTCGGCGGCCGCGCGAGGTGTGTTCTCCGCGCAACAAATCCCGAAATAATCCGATCTCGGATCAATTGCCGCCTTGAAGGAAAGAGTTGCGTTGGCGATGATCGCGACCTTACCCACCCACAGCCGCGGAGGACGACCATGACCTACCGATCCGTCCATGCGGTCCTTTCGGTGCGCTCGGCCCGAGGACGCGTCCGTGGCTCGCTTTTCTGGCGGGGTGCTTCCAGCCCGGGATAGGCATCCCGCAGCTTCCGGAAGGGTGAAAGGCCTGATTGGCCGCCGCCGGTCCCGGTGCGGACCGTTCTGACCGTTTCCTCCGATTTGCCGAACGCCCGGCCGGGCACGCGTCCCGTCGTCGGCGCGCGTGCTCGCCTGCCGCAGCGTGCGGGATGGGGCCCTGCCGGGCCGTCCCGTCCTCATTTCAAGCGTCAGCAAGAGGAAGAGCCGATGCTCAAAAGCCCGAGAAATGCCTTTTCCATTCTCCGCAGCACCGCGGCGCCGTCGAGGGTCACGGCGGTCATCCGCACGCTTGGCCGCGCCGTCGCCGGCTGGCGACGCCGGCGCCGGTCGGGGCGCGGCATCGACCATCTGAGCGAGTATCTGAGGCGGGATATCGGCCTCGGACCATAGGGTGGCATCTGCGGTGGAACGGCGGATGCCGCCGTCCGGGAAGGGCGCGGCCCAAGAGAAAGGGCCGCCGGCGAATGCCGACGGCCCTTTTTCTCTTTCCGATCGCTTGCGGACCCGATGGCCGTCGTCGGACCTAGTGCAGCTTGCCGGGCAGTTCCTCGATCGACTTGTCGACGAGGGCGCTTGCCTGCTCCTGTCCCAGCCTCGCCGTGATCACCTGCCGGGCCGCGGCAACGGCCACGTCCACGGCAATGCCGCGCACTTCGGCCAGGGCAGCGGCTTCGGCCTGCTGGATCCGATCCATCGCCTGCGCCTCGCGGCGCTTCAGCATGTCCTCGAGATCCTGGGCCGCCTTGGCTTTCAGCCGTTCGGCCTCCTGGCGGGCGTGGGCGACGATCTCCTCGGCCTCGGCCATGGCGTCGCGCTGGCGGCGCTGAATGTTGGCGAGGGCCGCCTGGGCTTCCTCGCGCAGGCGCTGGGCCTCCTCCAGCTCGGTCCGGATCCGGTCGGCCCGCGCGTCCAGGGCCGCCAGGATCGCCCGCTTTGCGGGGCGGAACGCAATGGCGATCAGGATCGCAAGTGCGACGACAAGCCAGATCTCGGCGGCCACGCCGTGCGCTTCCTCTTCATGGACGGCGTCCACGATCGGTTCGCCGGGCGGGAGGGCGGAAACTCCGTCCTGCTGGGCGCCGGCGGCGTCCGGCGTCGCCGCGGCCACGACGAAGCTTTCGCCGTCGGCCAGGGCCGTGATCTGCTGTTCGGACAGCATTCTAGGCGGCTCCCTTCAGCTCGGTGTCGACGCTCTGCGCAAGCTCCTCCTCGGCCGGAGCAACACCGATCAGCTTGGTGGTGATGTCGCCGGCCAGCTCGACCGCGATGCTGCGGACCTGGGCCTTGGCCTCGTCCTTCGCCTTGAGGATCCGCGCCTCGGCGGCGTCGGTCTTCTTGGTCAGCTCGGCCAGGAAGGCCGCCTGCTGCTTGGACGAAGCCTCGGCGATCTCCTGGGTCGCCTGGGCGATGACGGCACCCGCTTCGGCACGCGCCTTGGCAAGGGCCGCCTCATACTGTTCGACCACGGCGTCGGCCTCCTTCTTGAGGCTGGCGGCGCGTTCGAGATCGTCGGCGATGCGCTCGGACCGCTCCTCCAGCACCTCGGCGATGCGCGGCAGGGCCACGCGCGCCATCAGCACGTAGAGGGCGACGAAACAGACCGCCAACCAGAACAGCTGACTGGCAAAGGTCGAAGGATCGAATTGCGGCATCGGGCACTCCTCAAGGGGCCGGCGGGCAAGCGCCGGCCCTCAATGTCCGCGGCGCGCCGCCTTAGCCGAACAGCGAGATCAGGGCGACGATGAGGGCGAACAGCGCGATGGCTTCGGTGACCGCAAAGCCGATCCAGATGTTCGCGCCGATGTCGTCCTTCGAGGCCGGGTTGCGGGACAGCGCCGTGATGTAGCTGGACCACACATTGCCCACGCCGATGCCGGCACCGATCATGCCGATGGCCGCCAGGCCGGCGCCGACGAACTTAGCAGCTTCGAGTTCCATCGTCCTTAGTCCTTCCTTGGGATGATTGGATGGTTGATTGGGTGGAAGAGGGCAGCCGCGCCGCGCCTTAGTGCAGGTGCAGCGCGTCGTGCAGGTAGACGCAGGTCAGAATGGCGAAGACATACGCCTGGATGATCGCGATCATGAACTCGAGGCCGGTGATGGCGACGAGGCCGAGGATCGGCAGAACGCCGAAGACCCCGAGCAGCGCGACGAATCCGGCGATCACCTTCAGGATCACGTGGCCGACCGTCATGTTGGCGAACAGTCGGACCGACAGGCTGACCGGACGCGAGAGATAGGACACCAGTTCGACCGGAACCAGGATGATCGCGGTCCACAGCGGCGCCCCCGGCGGGAAGAAAAGCTGGAGGAAATGGGTGCCGTGACGCGCGATGCCGATGACCGTCGTGCCGATGAAAATCACGGCGGCAAGGCCGAAGGTGACGATGATGTGGCTGGTGAAGGTGAACGCCCCGGGAATCAGGCCCAGGAGGTTGCCGACCAGGACGAACATGAACAGCGAGAAGACGAACGGGAAATATCTGCGCCCGTCCATCCCGACATTGTCGCGTATCATGTTGGCGATGACCTCGTAACTCATCTCGGCCATCGATTGGAGGCGGGTGGGTACGAGCGCGCGCCCCCGCATGCTGGTCACGAGGAACGTCGTGATGACCACGACGGCGATCACCATGAACAGCGAAGAGTTGGTGAACGAAAGGTCCAGATCGCCCACCCGGATGGGAACGATCGGCTTAATCTCGAACTGCTCTAGCGGACCCGCCACGCGGCCTCTCCCCGGTCTGTCGCCTAATCCGGTTGAACCCCGGCCGCCGATGGCGGCCCTGACATCTGCCTCGATCCGGCGGCCGGCCTATTTTCCGCCAGCCGCCTTGCGTTCCCTTGCCCGACGGTCGATCTCCTGGCCGACACGGTAGACGTTCAGGAAACCCGCCGCCGAGCCCACCAGGAAAAACACGATCAGCAGCCACGGTGCCGTACCGAGCCAGCGATCCAGCACGATGCCGATCCCCGTCCCGACAGCGACCGCTGCCGCCAATTCGACCGCGATGCGCAGCCCGGCCGACATGCCTTCCGATCTTGCACCGTCATGGGCACCGGCTCCGCCGCTCCGTTCCCGGTGTCGCGCTTGTGCAGCGCGCAGCCGGGCCTCGAAACTGTCCGGGTGATCCGGACCCTGGCGGTCGTCCTTGCTCACAATGACGGGAAAACCTCAGCGTTCTGGCCGTACCCGCAACCTCAGGCGCGCGCAACTTAGTGAGGAGCGACAGTCCGTGTCAAGTTTCCGGGGTGAGTGAGGGAAAAGGTCGCGCCTTTGCCGTCGTCGCCCGGGGCCGCGGAGGCGGATCAGACCAGGGTGAAGGAGGTCTGGCGAAGCGCCTCGGCGCGCTCCAGGTCGACCGAGACCAGCTGGCTCACGCCCCGCTCCAGCATGGTGACGCCGAACAGGCGGTCGGCCCGGGCCATGGTCATCCGGTGATGGGTGATGACGAGGAAGCGCGTCACCTCGTCCCGGGCGAGTTCCTCCAACATGGTGCAGAAGCGGTCGACATTGGCGTCGTCCAGCGGCGCATCGACCTCGTCCAGCACGCAGATCGGGGCGGGATTCGTCAGGAACACGCCGAACAGCAGCGATACCGCGGTCAGCGCCTGCTCGCCCCCGGACAGGAGCGAGAGATGCTGGAGGCGCTTGCCGGGCGGACTTGCGAAGATCTCGAGCCCGGCGTTCAGCGGATCGTCCGTGTCGGTCAGCTTCAGTTCGGCCTTGCCGCCGCCGAACAGGCGGACGAACAGCCTGCGGAAATGGCCGTCGACCACCTCGAAGGCCGCCAGCAGCCGTTCCCGCGCCTCGCGGTTCAGGCTGGCGATGCCCTGGCGCAGCCGTTCGATGGCGGCGATCAGGTCGTCGCGCTCCGCGTGCATGGTCCGGATCTGGGTTTCCAGCTCCTCCGCCTCGATCTCGGCGCGCAGGTTGACCGGTCCCATCCCGTCCCGCTCCCGCATCAGCCGCTCCAGTCGCTCCTCCACCTCGCGGGCGTCGGGGAGAGGTGCCTCTGGATCCAGCTCCGCGATGGCGGCGAGCTCCTCGGGAGAGCATGACAGCCTCTCGGTGATCCGTTCGCGGATGCCTTCCTGCGCCGTCATCGCGGCCCGGACTTCCGCCTCGCCGCGGACACGGTTCTCCCGGGCTTCGGCCAGCCCCGTCTCAGCGGCCTTCAGGGCCTGCTCGGCGGAGGCAAGCCGCGCCTCGCCGGTCGCCAGCAGGTCGGCCGCTTCCTTGCGCGTCGCTTCCGCCGCCGCGATCCGGTCGAACAGGGCCTCGCGCTGGGCGGCGATCTCCGCCGGTCTTTCGGCCAGTTCGGCCAGAAGCTCCTTCGTCTCCTCGGTGCGCGCATCCAGCTCCGCCAGCCGGTCCCGGGTACCGGCGGCGCGCTCGTGCCAGGAGGCCACCTCCTGTTCGATCGCGGCAAGGCGCTGGCGTCTCGCCGCGGCCTCGCGGCGCAGGCCGTCGAGCGCGTTCCTCGCCGCGGCATGGGCGCTGCGGCGCTCGGCCAGGGTGGAGCGGAGCGCCGCCTGTTTCTCGCGCTGCGCGGCCGTGTCCGGAAGGGCCTCGATGGCGGCCAGTGTTTCGGCCAGCTCGACCGCCGCTTCCTCCTGGTCGGTCTCGGCCCGCTCCAGGCTCTCCGTCAGCCCGGCGAGGCGCGACTGGCGCGCCGCTGCCGCCTGGGCCAGCCTGCCCTGGCGTTCGCGGGCCTGGGTCAGGCGGGCGAAGGCGTCCTGAACCGTCTGCCGGGCCGCCCGCTCCTGCTGCTCGCCTTCCGCGGCGGCCTCCGAAGCGGCCTCCAGCCGTTCGGCCGCGATGGCCGCGGCCGCG
>JAJUFW010000331.1 GCA_029263555.1 Alphaproteobacteria bacterium | reverse complement strand
GCGGCAGCCAGTCGATCTGGGACTTGATGACGCCGGTGATCGTGCCGTGCCGTTCGGGGCTGCACCACACCTGCCCCTCGGACCATTGCGAGAGCGCGCGCAGCTCGACGACCTTGGGATGGTCGGCGGGCACGCTGTCCGGCAGCGGCAGGCCGCGCGGGTCGAAGATGCGGGTCTCCGCGCCCATCCGCTGCAGAAGCCGGGCCGCCTCCTCGGTCAGGAAGCGGCTGTAGGACCGCTCGCGCAGCGAGCCGTAGAGCAGCAGGATACGCGGCGGGTGCGTCGAGACGCGCTCCGGCGTCAGCCTGTCCGGGTCCGGGATGTCGGCGAAGCGTGCATCCAGGGCGGGAAAGATCGGCTCGTCCCGGGCGCCGGCGTCCATCATGCCCGTCCTCGTCCGGGGTTCTCGTACCAGGACCGCGTGGCCTTCACGATGCGCACGACCGACAGAATCACCGGCACCTCGACCAGCACGCCGACCACGGTGGCGAGCGCGGCGCCCGACCCCAGCCCGAACAGGCTGATGGCCGCGGCGACCGCCAGTTCGAAGAAGTTCGAGGCGCCGATCAGCGCGGCCGGCGCGGCGACGCACCAGGCGACGCCGAACCGGCGGGAGAGCCAGTAGGCCAGCCCGGCGTTGAAATAGACCTGGATCAGGATCGGCACGGCCAGCAGCAGGATGACCAGCGGCTGCGCCAGGATCCGTTCGCCCTGGAAGCCGAAGAGCAGCACCAGCGTGGCCAGGAGCGCCACGAGCGAGACCGGCTGCAGACGGTCGAGGACCCGTTTGAGGGCGGTTTCGCCCCCCGACGCGAGCAGGCTGCGGCGCCACAGCTGAGCCCCGATCACCGGGATGACGATATAGAGCACAACCGAGAGGAGCAGCGTGTCCCAGGGCACCGTGATGGAAGCGACCCCGAGCAGCAGGCCGACGATCGGGGCGAAGGCGAAGACCATGACCAGGTCGTTGAGCGCCACCTGGCTCAGGGTGTAATGCGGCTCGCCCTCGCACAGGTTGGACCAGACGAAGACCATCGCGGTGCAGGGCGCGGCGGCCAAGAGGATCAGGCCCGCGATATACGAGGCGATCTGGTCCTGGGGCAGCAGCGGCGCGAACAGATGGCCGATGAAGACCGTGCCGAGCAGGGCCATGGAGAACGGCTTCACCGCCCAGTTGATGAAGAGGGTGACCCCGACGCCGCGCCAGTGCTCCCGCACCTGTCCGAGGGCGGTGAAGTCGATCTTCAGCAGCATCGGCACGATCATCAGCCAGATCAGCACCGCAACCGGCAGGTTGACCCGGGCCAGCTCGACCGTGGCGATGGCCTGGAACAGGTCCGGTACCAGGTGGCCGAGGCCGACCCCGGCCACGATGCAGAGCGCCACCCAGACGCTCAGATAGCGCTCGAACGTGCCCATGGCGGGGCGGGCCGGGGCGACCGGCTGCTGAACGTCAGTCGTCATCGGGATTCCTTCATGTAATGCGACGGCCCGCGGCGTCGACGACCGGCTCCCCATCCTCCTTGGCGAAGGCGCCGCGCTGCGGGGCGGGGAGAATTTCCAGCACCGTCTCCGAGGGACGGCACAGGCGGACGCCGAGCGGCGTCACGACGATCGGCCGGTTGATCAGGATGGGATGGGCCATCATCGCGTCGAGAAGCTGATCGCCGGTGAGCGCCGGGTCATCCAGCCCAAGCGCCTCGTAGGGCGTGCCCTTCCGGCGCAACACCTCGCGCACGGGCAAGCCCATCCGGCGGATGAGGTCGGCCAATTCCGCGCGGCCGGGCGGCGTCTTCAGATACTCGATGACGGTCGGTTCGACGCCCGAGTTGCGGATGAGCGCGAGCACGTTCCGGGACGTTCCACAGCCCGGATTGTGGTAGATCGTGATCGCGGTCATGCCGTTGCTTCCCCGGATAGCGCATCGGCCCTGCGACCGATGTCCTTGAGCTTCTGCTGCAAGCTCATCCGGTCGATCGAGCGCATCGGCAGGTTCACGAAGATGCCGATGCGCCGCTGAAGCATCCCGTGGACCTCCGCGACGAAGGCGCGCTTCTCGGCTTCCGTACCCTCGAACGAGGACGGGTCCGGGACGCCCCAATGGGCGGTCACCGGGTGACCCGGCCACACGGGGCAGACCTCGCCCGCGGCGTTGTCGCAGACCGTGAACACGAAATCGAGGGACGGGACCCCGGGACGGGCAAACTCGGCCCAATCCTTCGACCGCAGGTCATCCGTCGGGTATTTCAGCGACTGCAGGAGGTCCAGGACGTAAGGATTGATCCGGCCGGAGGGCTGACTGCCCGCACTGAAGGCACGGAATCGCCCCTGACCTACCCGGTTCAGGATGCATTCTGCCATGACGCTGCGCGCGCTGTTGTGCGTGCACAGGAAAAGCACGTTGTACGGGCGGTCCTCGTTCATGGATCTCTCCGTCTGTTCGCAGAGCACCGGCGAAGGCGGCTGACGCCAGCTGCCTCGTTAGATCAGGGATTGAGGATTGCCGGTCAGCCGCAGCACGGCTTCGTGGCCGGCTCCGGCTTTGGCGCAGACGCCGGTCGGGCGGTGCAGCAGACAGCGTCCCCGGCGCCCTCTGCCAAGGTGGCCGGGCGGGCATTGCGGCCGTCCGCGGCAATCTCGCCGCCGCCATAGACGGCGCTGCCGCCATAGGTATGGAAGACCTCCCAGGGGACGCCCGCCGGGTCGGTCACCCAGGACTTCTCCGACCGGGCATAGCAGCAGGTGGTGTGGCCTTCCTCGACGACCCGGGCATCGGCCGTGCGCAGGCGTCCGTAGACGTCCTCAAGCTCGGCCGCGTCCTCGACCTGGATGCCCAGATGCTCGATCCCGGGTCCTGCCCCGCGGGCACTGATCGCGAAGTTGACCCGGGGATCGTCCAGCATCCACTTCGCATAGTCGCTCTTCAGGACCGAAGGTCCGGCGGCAAACAGGGTGGAGTAGAACCGGACCGCCTGCCCGAGGTCCTCAACGGCGACGTGGACGTGCAGACGCTTCATGGGAACCTTCTCCGTCGGATTCGCTGTTGGCGGGAACCGGTGTCGGCGCGCATTCCGGGCCGCACACGGCCGGATTGGCGGGTTGGCCGCAGCAGTTCTCGGTGAGGTAGCCAAGGACGGCATTCATGCGGTCAGAGTCCGCGGAGTAGATGAGCGTCCGGCTCTCCCGCCGTTGCCGGATCAGCCCCGCATGGGTCAGCTGCGCCAGGTGAAAGGACAGGGTCGCGGGCGGGACCCCGAGGGCTTCGGCGATCGCTCCGGCCGCCCGGCCCGCCGGTCCGGCCTGGACCAGGAGCCGGAAGATCTCGAGCCGGGTCTCCTGGGCCAGCGCCCCCAAGGCCCCGAGCACATCCTTCTGATCCAATGTCGTCATAGCCCACGCGAGCCACCCGGTGCTTCGAGCCCCGGCAATGACTTCCATATTTCCAATATCATCAAAGTGAAGAGGTCGCGCGGTTCTGTCAACGAGGATCGGACATGGCGGATCAGGGAACGGCTTCGACAGGCAGGCCGGCCGCCCGCCACTCGGGAAAGCCGTCCTCGAGGCGGCGGACCCGGTAGCCCAGGCGGCGGAGCTCGGCCACCGCCTCGAAGGCCAGGACGCAGTACGGTCCCCGGCAATAGGCGACGATCTCCCGGTCCGGTCGCAGGTCGGCCAGACGCCGGTGCAGGTCGGCCAGCGGGATGTTGATCGCGCCGGGCAGGTGACCCAGCGCGAACTCGTCCTCCGGACGGACGTCGAGCAGGGTGACGCCGCCCTCCTCGAGCCGCTCGGCCAGCTCTTCCCGGGAGACCGGCGTCACGCCGTCGAGCCGGTCGAAGCAGGCGGCAAGGATCTCGCGCACCTCCGCGACGTTGTGCTCGGCAACGCGGCGCAGCGCCGCCAGGAGCTCGATGATCGGTCCGTCACCCAGCCGGTACAGCACCCGCTTGCCGTCGCGGCGCGCCCGGGCGAAGCCGTGGCGCCGGAGCTGCTGCAGGTGCTGGGAGGCATTGGCGACCGAAAGCCCGGCCAGCTGCGCCAGGCTCTCGACCGAGCGTTCCCGCTGCGACAGATGCTCCAGCAGCTCCAGGCGGTGGGCATGCCCCAGCGTGCGGGCCAGTTCGGCCACCTGCTCGAAAACCTGCCGCTTCGGGTTGGACATTGACACTCCGCGGCTCCATCGAGATCATT
>JAJUFW010000137.1 GCA_029263555.1 Alphaproteobacteria bacterium | reverse complement strand
CTCGGCCGGGGTCTCGGGGGCCGCGTCGACCGGGGCCTCGGCGTCCTCTTCCGGAGCCGCGTCGGCGACATCCTCGGAGCCGTTCTCGGCCGGGGTCTCGGGGGCCGCGTCGACCGGGGCCTCGGCGTCCTCTTCGGGAGCCGCGTCGGCGACGTCCTCGGAGCCGTTCTCGGCCGGGGTCTCGGGGGCCGCGTCGACCGGGGCCTCGGCGTCCTCTTCCGGAGCCGCGTCGGCGACCTCCTCGGAGCCTTCCTCGGGGGCCGGCTCGGCGACGTCCTGGTTCCCAGCCCCGGGATGCGCACCGCGGCCGGTCGCGGACGACCCGTTCTGGAGCGAGAAGTCACCCGCAGCCGCATTGACGAATTGCGGATCCGTGTTCGCTCCGTTCGTGTCGTAACCCGCATTCTGCCAAGCGGACCAGGACATCCGGCTTCCATCGATGTAAGCGACCTGGCCGTTCGGCGCCCAGATCACGTTGTTGTCGATGTTCTCCGTCGGGATCCTGCCGTTCTGCATGAAGATCCCGTAGCCGCCGTCGGCCGGCACGAGAATGTTGTCCGTGACGACAGACTTTTCCGTGTTGTCGAGGTTCAGGGCCCGCGCGCCGCCGTAGATCGTATTGCCGACTAGGCGGATGCTGCCGTCCGTCCCCCAGCCTTCCGAGATCCAGTGGGTGACGGCGCTGTCACTGGTGAGGTTCGGTACGTTCACCACATTGTTGGTGACTTCGAGCACACCGCCCGCCTGGGTATCCGAAAGCCACATGCCGTGGTTGTCGGTGCGGGCGTTGTTGGCCTGCTCGATGTAGTTGTTGCGGATGACGACATTGTAGTCCTGGTAGGACTGGACGCCGTCGCTGTGACCATTGGTATTGTTGTTCGAGATGATGATCCTGTTGTTCTCGAACACCACGCCGTCATTCTGGGAGCTCCAGATGCCGTCGGTCTGCGCATTGGTGTTGGACGGCGTGCTGAAGCTGTTGTTGCGCACGATCACGCCCGACGAGCCGCGCACATCGTAGCCGCGGGCATTTCCACCGCCGGGATCACCGGAATAGACGTCGTTGTTCTCGATGACGACGCCCGCATCGACGTTCTTCACGGTCACGCCGGCGCCGGCATGATTCTGGATCGAAAAGCCCGAGACCTCGACGTGGTTCTGGCCGTTGATGGCGACACCGGCGCTGCGGCTGTTCTCGCCATCGATGACCACCGGATCATTGTGCCCGTTCTCGTCGCTGGCGACGATGCGGATCGGATTCCCGGAGCTGCCGCTCGCCCGGACGTTCAGCGTCTCCTCGTAAGTGCCGCCGGAAACATGGATCGTGTCGCCGGCCCGAACCGCCGACCAGTTGATGTCGGAAAAGCTCTTCCAGGCTGAAGACCAGGACGATCCGTTACCGGAGTTGGATACGGAGTTATCCACGTAGAAACTTGCCAAAACTTCTCTCCTTTCAGCGCCCCGCCGACCGCACGTGAGAACCCGGTGCCCGGGATCGGCAGACCCGGACATGAGACCTCTCAGCTTGTGAAGCGCGGCCGTAACGGCGCAGACGATGGGTAACTGAGCCCGGTAAGCGTCGTGGGCTGGAAGCGAACCTGCAGTATCGGCCGGCCTTATGGGGGTGACAAAAGAGTGACATCACTCAATAGAGCGACAAAAAGTGCAGAAAATACTGACCCAATCCGTTCTGCTAAGAGAATGTGTACGCTTGAGGATTCATCGTCGGTTGTGAAAGTTGCGCGAATTGTTTGTAGGATTCGACCGTTAGTGATCGTTTGTTGAAAAGATATTCGAAATGGGGCTGCTTGGTGTCAGAATTAGTCGAAACTGTGGCAGCTGTACTTTCCTGATTCGCCGTGCCCGTTTCGAGCGCGTTCGGTGAGGAAGCGCCCGCCGCCAATCGCGGGCACCCTGACGTCGAATACGCCGACGGCTGATTTCAAGCGTTTGATGATCAAGGGTCAGCTCGTGCTCACGTCATCAATCCAGGGGAGAGCGC
Organism: Alphaproteobacteria bacterium; assembly: GCA_029263555.1. Taxonomy (GTDB): domain Bacteria; phylum Pseudomonadota; class Alphaproteobacteria; order DSM-16000; family Inquilinaceae; genus JAJUFW01. Next base: position 5,363 of record JAJUFW010000137.1, on the reverse strand, counting down.
AGGACGGTGTCGATGATTTCCGCCTTTGGATGGAGACAAGGGGCGAACCTCGCGACCACGCCCGGATACCGGATCGGCGTTCGGCAGGGGAAACCGCATCGTGTCGAGCCGGTCGGCGGGGACGAAGACAGATGACGGTTGAGGAGGGGGCCGCCCCGGAGAGCCGGCCGGCCGGGGAAGCAGCACCGGCAACGGATGACAGGCCGGAGCTTCAGATCCGGGAACTCACGCTCCGCGATCTGGCGGAGGCTCTTGCCGACGACTCCCTGTGGCAGGGACCCGTACATCCGATCACCCGGCACCGGGCGCTTGCCCAACTGAAGAATCCCAGGGCGGACCCGGACGACGTCGTCCTGCTGATCGCCTACGAGAAGGGTGAGATCGTCGGGTATCTCGGTGTGCTGCCGGATCGGGTCATCGCTCACGGGCATGCCCGGAAGATCGGCTGGGCAAGCTGCTGGTGGGTGGATCCGGCCCGCGCCGGGATGTCGGGGTTTCTGCTGCTCATGCGGGCGATGCGTGCCTACCCGGAAGGATTCGGGGCCTGCGGGTACACGAAGGAGGCTGCGGCCGTCTACGATCGTATGCCGCAATTCCAGGTGTTCAGCGAGAAGCAGGGCGTTATCGGCTTCTTCCGGCTCCGTGGGATGGTGGATCTGGGTGCCGACCGTTTGCCCCGGGTCCGCCCGTTTGCTCCGCTGCTGAGGGTTCTCGCAAGCCCGCTGGACTGGGCTCTCGGCTTGGTACAGGGGACATGGGCGCGCCGCTCGCTTCGCCGAAAGGCGCTACGGTTCGAATATCTGCCGGAAATCGATGACGAGGCCGCGGCCTTCATCGAAGATCACCGGCGCGACGAACTCCTGAAACGGGGCAAGGCGGAGTTCGACTGGATGCTCCGCCACCCATGGATTCTCAGGGCCCCGGTTCCCGACAGAAACGCCGAGAAATATGCGTTCAGCGCCACCGCCCGGGACTTTCATCATTTCTGCTGCAAGGTGCTCGACGCCAAGGGGGCGATGATCGCCGTCGTGATTCTCCGCCTCCGTGACGGCGAGCTGTCGATGCCTTACGCCTATTGGCGCGAGGGTGCCGAGCACGAAGTCGTCCGTGCGCTCCTGCTGCATGCCGTGGCGACGGACTGCGAAAGCTTTCGCCTCTACAATCCAACCCTGGTATCATGCCTGAAGCGCTACTCGTACCGGCTGTTCCTGCCTATTCCGGCCACCCGGCGCATGGTGGTGACGAAGCGGCTCGCGCGGGCGGAAGGGTTGGGGCGCTACATCCAGGATGGAGATGCGGATAACGGCTTTACCTGACGTTGGAGGCCGACTGGAAATCCTCTCCTCCGGCTCTGCAACTCAAGTTCATACATGGGCGTTTCCGCCGGGACGATCACGAAGGATCTGGCCTGGGCGGAGATGAGCGCGGTGCCGGGGGCAAAACCACTCATCTGCAGCAGAGGAGACCTTCGGAATGCCAGTTTCCGTCGAGGCAATCAACTCGTTCATTCAGGATGAACTTTCATCGATTACGGGGGCGGATCGAAGCTCGTTCACGGCCGAGACGCCCCTGATAGGCTCAGGCAGCCCGCTCAAGTCCCGCGAGCTGGTCGAACTTCTTGTCGCCGTCGAGGAGTTCGCCGAGGACAAGATCGGCATCCAGTTCGACTGGACCTCCGACAGCGCCATGTCCGAAACGAGGAGCGTTTTCCGGACGATCGGCACTCTTGCGGACCATCTCGCCGGTCTTCAGGAGGCTCTCCAGCATTCCTAGACGCCACTTCGGCTTCCGGGGGCTTAAGGAATGAACAAGGTCATCGTGACCGGCGCCTCGCGCGGATTGGGCCGGCATTTCGCCATGCGTCTGATGGATGAGGGCTTCGACGTCGTCGGTCTTGCCCGGCGGCCCGATCCCGGACTGCCGTTCGAGACCCGGGCCTGTGACGTCGGGAATCCCGAGGATGTCGACCGCGTCTTTGCGGATCTACAGCGGGACCGAAGCGTTTTTGCCTTGGTCAACGCTGCCGGCGTCGCTTCCATGAACCTGCTGGTCACCATGCCCCCCAACACGATCCAGCGCATCATCGCGACCAATCTCACCGGCACGATCCTCTGCTGCCAGGCGATCGCGAAGGCGCTGATCCGCAGGGGCGAGGGGAGGATCATCAATTTTTCCTCGGTCGCCGTTGCCCTGGGCTTGAAGGGGGAGGCCGTCTATGTGGCCTCCAAGGCGGGGGTCGAAGGGTTCTCGCGGTCCTTCGCCCGGGAAATGGCCGATCACAACGTGACCGTGAACGTGATCGCCCCGGGGCCGATCGACACGGACCTGATCGCCAAGGTCCCACGGCGCATGATCCAGGAGATCGTCTCCCGCCAGATCATGCCGCGACAGGCTGAACCGGACGACGCATGGCGGATCGTCGATCTGCTCCTGAAGCGCGAGAGTGCGATGATCACCGGCGAGGTGTTCCATGTCGGAGGGATCTGATGAGCCTTCTCCAGGAACTGGCTGAACGCTACGCGGACCATCCCGATCCCTTCGTCGTGACCCCGAACGGGTCTCTCCGCTTCGACGACCTGCACGAAGCCGTGGTCGCGGACCTGTCGGAGGTCCGCCCGGGCGACTGCGTCGCGCTGATCGGCGACTTCGACGCCGCAAGCATCGCAACGTTCCTGAACCTCGTGGACCGGGGCGCGGTGCTGGTGCCGCTGACCACCGGCACCAGGGCGGATCACGACTACTTCTTCGATGCCGCCTTTGTGGACGTCGTGATCGAAGACGGCCGCGTGAGGCGCCGCCGAACCGTCGAGGAGACGCATCCGCTGATCGCACAGCTGCGGGCGGAGCGCCATCCGGGCCTGGTCCTTTTCTCCTCGGGCACCACGGGGCGGCCGAAGGCGATCCTCCACGATTTCTCGAAATTTCTGGCTCGGTACCGCACGCCCCGCCCCGCATTGCGGACGCTCAGCTTCCTGCTTTTCGATCACATCGGCGGCATCAACACCCTGTTTCATACGCTGTTCAACCGGGGGCTGGTCGCCGTCCCGACGGCGCGCACGCCCGAGGCGGTCATGGGCGATATTGCCGCCCATAAGGTCGAGGTGCTGCCGACGACGCCTACCTTTCTCCGCATGCTGCTGCTGAGCGGCGTTTTGGAACGGGGCGTTCCGCCCAGCCTGAAGATCGTCACCTACGGCACGGAACGGATGGATCAGCCGACGCTCGACCGACTTTGCCGTGCAATGCCGGGGGTCGACTTCCGGCAGACCTACGGAATGTCGGAACTTGGCATTCTTCGCGTCAAGTCCCGCGCCCGGGACAGCCTGTGGATGCGGGTCGGGGGCGAAGGGGTCGAAACCCGGGTCGTCGACGGCGTCCTGCAGATCAAGTCCGAGAACCGAATGCTCGGTTATCTGAACGCCCCGTCGCCCTTCGTCGACGGCTGGTACGACACGGGCGACCTGGTCGAAGTGGACGGGGCCGACATCAAGGTCGTCGGCCGGACGAAGGACGTCATCAATGTCGGCGGGGTGAAGATCCTGCCCTCGGAAATCGAAAGGGTCGCCCTTCTTCATCCGGGCGTCCTGCGTGCCAAGGCCGTGGGGGTGGCCAATCCGATCACGGGGCAGCATGTGGAGGTCACGTGCCAGCCGGCGGACGGCTTCGTCCTGGAACGGCACTCGCTGCGGAGCCACTTCAAAAATCACTTGCAGGCGGAACTCTGTCCGCACCTCATCCGGATCGGCGACGTCGGCGTCAACCACCGGTTCAAGCAGCAATGACCGGGCCGCGATGAGGAAGGGCCGCCGGCGGGGGCGGCCGCGCTTCACGGGGCCCGATCGACCAGCCAGGAGCGACGATGGTGCTGGTTTTGGGTGGCATGGCCGGGCTGGGCCTTTTTGCGCTGATCGTCGCCCGGCCGCAATTCGGTGCCTATCTCTATCTGTTCGTGAGCCCGCTGATCGTCGGGATCGCGCGGGGGGAATTGATTCCGTTCGCCCGCCCCAACGAGCTTCTGATCCTGATGATCGCGGCCGCGCTCGGCACGCGGGCGATCCTGTCCATGTGCTCCGGCCAGTTCAGGGGGGTCGCGATCTGCCGAATGGACGTGGCGTTCGTCCTTCTTGCCGTGACCAGCTCGATCGTGCCGATCCTCTGGCGGTTTGCACGGGGCCTGCCGCTCAGCACGGACGACATCCTCTATTCGATGGTCCTCTGGAAATACTACCTGCTCTATCGCTCGTTCCAGGCCTCCATCTCGACCGTTCCTCAGCTCTCGCGATGCCTGGTCGTGTCGATGGCGTCCGGGACGATCGTCGCCGTCGTGGGGATGTTTCAGGTCCTGGGCCTTTTCGGCGTCGCCGAGTTTCTGCACGCGCACTACGACCAGCCCTTCGAAGGTCATCTGGACGTGATGACTACGCGCGGCACTTCGACCGTCGCCTCGTCCTTCGGTCTTGCGGACCTCATGATCATGAACCTGATGATCGCCATGGCCCTATTGCATGTCGGGGGACAGCGGCGGCTCCATCTCGTCGCGGTGTCGGCCATCTTCCTCTGCGGATGCGTTGCGGCCGGTGCCTTTTCCGGCTTCATCGGGTTGGCCGTCGCCGTCCTCGCCTTCGGGGTCATCACCGGCCGGCTCATCCAGTTCATCGGCTACGGCATTCCGGTCGCCCTGGCGGCCTCGGCCGTCTTCTGGCCCGTCATCGAACACCGGCTGGCGGGCTTCGAAAGCCCGTCCGGCCTGCCTCATAGCTGGGTCGGGCGCTGGAAGAATCTTCAGGAGGCCTTCTTCCCGCAGCTCTTCTCGGACCTGAACTGGATCCTCGGCGTGCAGCCGGCGCCCCGGCTTCCGGCGCCCGAGACTTGGCGCGAATACATCTACATCGAAAGCGGCTATGTGTGGCTGCTCTGGATCGGCGGCATACCGTTCTTCCTGGCGTTCGTCTATTTCGTCTGTGTGGCGCTGCAGGATCTCTGGAAGCTTGTCCGGACCAGGAGGGATGCGGTGGGCGTCACGGCCACGGCGACCCTTTCCTATCTCTTTGTGATCCTGGTCCTGATGCTGTTCGATCCGCATCTGACCGGCCGGGGCGCGGCGGACCTGTTCTTCCCGCTGCTGGCCCTGTCCTTCATGCGGGAGCGGCAGGCCTATCGTGCCGGACCCGTCCCGGCGGAGCGTGCCCTGGGCGGCCGAGTTTCGGGATGGGCAGCCGGAAATGCCGGCGTGGCCCGGAGAGGGCAGGGCGCGCTGGGCCGCGGATGGTGAACCGGCCGAGATCGACAATGGGAGATGCCGATGCGCATCGTCACCAACGCAGATGACTTCGGGATCTGCGCGGATACGGTCCGGGCGACCG
>JAJUFW010000643.1 GCA_029263555.1 Alphaproteobacteria bacterium | reverse complement strand
CGCCGAACACCCCGACTACTTCAAGAGCTGAAGGCAAACCGGACCGTCAGGACTCAATAAGGAAAATGCCCATGCCCAATCAGCCCCTGACCTCTGCGCTGGCCGGAATCTCCGGTATCCTCGTGGCACCCTTCGACAGCGACGACGCCTTCGACGGGCGTCGGCTGCCGCCGATCGTGGACCGAGCCGTGGCCGCCGGCGTCCATATCCTGGTCGCAAACGGCAACACCGGCGAGTTCTACGGCCTGACGCTGGAGGAAGCGGAAGCCTTCGTCCGGTCGGCGGCGGAGACGGTCTCGGGCCGGGTGCCGCTCGTCGCCGGCGTCGGCCGGTCCGTGAAGGACGCGGTGCGGCTCGCGCGCGTCTCGGCGGCGGCCGGGGCCGCCGGCCTGATGGTCCATCAGCCGCCCGACCCCTTCGTCGCTCCGCGGGGGATCGTCGACTATGTCCGCCGTATCCGCGACGCCACCGAGCTGCCGATCGTCCTCTATCTGCGCAATGACGCGATCGGGACCGCTGCCATCGTCGATCTCTGCTCGATCGACGGGGTCGTGGGCGTCAAATGGGCGACGCCGAATCCGCAGCGGCTCGCCGAAGCGATGCGCGCGGCCCCGGATCATCTGATCTGGGTCGGCGGGCTCGCGGAAATCTGGGCCCCGGCCTTCTATGCCGTCGGCGCCCGGGGCTTCACCTCCGGGTTGATCAATGTCTGGCCGGAACGCTCGGTCGCGATCTTCGAAGCCCTGGAAAGGGGAGACTTCGCCGATGCCCGCCGACTCATCGACGGCATGCGCGCGTTCGAGGAGGTCCGGGCGGAAGAGATGAACGGCACCAACGTCACCGGCGTGAAGGCCGCCCTCGCCATGATCGGCCACGACTGCGGCCATTGCCGCCCGCCTTCGGCCTGGCCGCTGACGGAGAGGCAGGCGCACAAGCTGCGGGATTTCCTGGCGCGCGAGGGGCTGACGCCCCCGCGGAGCTAGCCGCATTGCTCTCGGACTCCTTTGCCTGGGAGCAGAGCCCGCAGCAACCGATACCCGTCTCAAGACGACGCGCCTGGCCGCCACCAACCTCGAAGGCGGCGGGCGCGCCCGCCTGCCATAGATCCCTTGATCGCCGTGGCCCGAGACACGGCCGTGCCTCGGGTCACCGGCCCTCTACTGGTTCCGGCAGCGGTCGTGTGCAGCGGCCGAACCAGGAGGGATGAGTTCCGGTGGAAGAGCGCCAGAACGGAAGCAAGCCTCTGCTGTTAGGCCTGCATCGGTCCTGTGCCGCCCCGGCTCCGCAGCCAGGCTCATCCCTGCCGCTGCCGGTAGACGCCCGGGCGCAGGTGAGAAAGCGCCCCACCCAAGGAACGGCCCATGGAACAGAAGCCGGACACCGCAGCGAACGGGAGCGTTTCAGCGCCCGCCACGATCGCGGTCGTCCTCAGGATCAACGGACCGAACGGCGCCTCGACATCGCACCCTGGGTGACGCTTCTCGACGCCCTGCGCGAACGCCTCGACCTCACCGGCACGAAGAAGGGGTGCGATCATGGACAATGCGGGGCCTGCACCGTCCTGGTCGACGGCGTGCGGGTGAATTTCTGCCTCACCCTCGCCGTCATGCATGACGGGGCCGAGATCACCACGATCGAGGGCCTGGAGACGGATGCGAGCCTTCACCCGCTTCAGGATGCCTTCGTCAGGCATGATGCGTTCCAGTGCGGCTATTGCACGCCGGGGCAGATCCTTTCGGCCGTCGGCCTCTTCAGGGAAGGTCATGCCCGGACGAGGGACGAGATCCGCGAGCTGATGAACGGCAATCTGTGCCGCTGCGGCGCCTATCCGAACATCGTCGCCGCGATCGAGGACGTGCTGCAGTCGAAGGGAGGCGCCGCATGAACCCGTTCGCCTATACCCGCGCCGGCAATGTCGAAGAGGCGGTGCGGGCGGCTGCCTCCGGCGCCGCCGCCAAATAGATCGCCGGCGGCACCAATCTCATCGACCTCATGAAGGAGAATGTCGAGCGCCCGGCGCATCTCATCGACATCACGAGGCTGCCGCT
>JAJUFW010000591.1 GCA_029263555.1 Alphaproteobacteria bacterium | reverse complement strand
CCAGGTGATCGAGACGATCAGCAGCGTCTTCGAGAACGACTACGCCAATGTGCATCGCGGCCTGCATTACTTGAGCAGCGCGGCCACCGATCTCTACGAGGGCGCGCGCGAGAAGGTGCGTGCGTTCCTCAATGCGGCCTCGACCCGGGAGATCATCTTCACCAAGGGGTCGACGGAGGCGATCAACCTGGTCGCCGCCAGCTACGGGCGGAGCTTCCTCGGCGAAGGGGACGAAGTCGTCATCTCGGCCATGGAGCACCATGCCAACATCGTGCCGTGGCAGCTGCTCCGCCGCGAGCGCGGGATCGTGCTCAAGGTCGCCCCGCTGGACGGGCAGGGGGCGCTGGACATGGCGGCGTTCGAATCCCTGCTCGGGCCCCGGACCCGGCTGGTCGCGATCACCCATGCGTCCAATGTGCTGGGAACGGTCACCCCGGCCCGCGAAATCGCGCGGCTTGCCCACGCCCGGGGCATTCCGGTGCTGTTCGACGGCTCCCAGGCCGTCGTTCACGGGAAGGTGGACGTCCGCGACATCGACGCCGATTTCTACGTGTTCACCGGACACAAGCTTTATGGCCCGTCCGGCATCGGCGTGCTCTACGGGAAGGAAGCGCTTCTCGAGGAGATGCCGCCCTACCAGGGCGGCGGCGAGATGATCCGGAGCGTGAGCTTCGACGAGGTTCTGTTCAACGACCTGCCGCACAAGTTCGAGGCGGGCACCCCGCCGATCGCCGAGGCGATCGGCCTGGGCGCGGCGATCGACTATGTCGATGGCATCGGCTTCGACCGGATCGCAGCCCATGAGCACGATCTGCTGGACTACGCGACCCAGAGGCTGAACGCCCTCGACGGCGTGACCATCCACGGCACGGCCCCGGGCAAGGCCAGCATCATCTCCTTCTCCGTCGCGGGCGTGCACCCACACGACCTGGCGACCCTGGTCGACCGGGCAGGCGTCGCGATCCGCGCCGGCCACCACTGCGCCCAGCCGCTGATGACCCTTCTGGACGTCCCGGCGACGTCGAGGGCCAGCTTCGGGCTGTACAACAGCCGGGCGGAGGCCGATATCCTGGCCGACGCGATCGAATCGGCGGTCCGGAAGCTGACATAGGACGGACGATGCCCATGGCGCAGGCGGAAGACATCATCGAAGCCCTCGAATTCCTCGACGGCGATGAGCGCTACGACTACATCATCGGCCTGGGCAAGAGCCTGCCCCCCATGCCCGATGAGCTCAAGACCGGCGAGAACAAGGTCGAGGGCTGCATGAGCCAGGTCTGGCTCGCAAGCGAGCTCAAGCCCGGGGCGGACGGGCCGGTCATCGAGTTCACGGGCGACAGCGACGCCCTGATCGTGAAGGGGCTGGTCGCGATCGTCATCGCGCTTTGTTCCGGCAAGTCCCCGCGCGAGATCCAGGACGTGGATCTTCCCGGCCTGTTCGAGCGGGTCGGACTTCACAAGCATCTTTCCGGCGGCCGCCGGAACGGGCTTGCGGCCATGGTGGAAAGGATCAGGACCATCGCACGCCGGGAGCAGCTGGCGGCCGCAGCGGCGGAGTGAAAAGCCGGCCGTCCGCCGGGACCCGTCCCTCGGCGGTCCGAATGTGCTAGGGTCTTGGCTCATGACGCGACGGGCGTGGCGAAAAGCGCCGGCGCCCAGCGTGGCAGACGAGAGGTGGATATCGTGGCGACTAGACGACCGCTTCCCAAGGCGATCACCATTACCGAGCGGGCAGCCGCCCGGGTCAGGGAGCTCATTGCCAGATCAGAAAAGCCGATCGTCGGACTGCGGGTCGGCGTCAAGGCCAAGGGCTGCTCTGGCCTCAGCTACCATATGGAATATGCCGAGGAGGTCAGGAAGTTCGAGGACGTGGTCGAGGACAAGGGCGTAACCATCCTGATCGAACCGACGGCGGCGATGTACCTCATCGGCACCGAGATGGACTATGTCGAGGAAGCGCTGGGGTCGCGCTTCGTCTTCAACAATCCGAACGAGATCGACCGCTGCGGCTGCGGCGAGAGCTTCCGCGTCGCGCCCCAGCAGCCGGATCGGGAACCGGCCGCGCCGTAGGCGGGCGAAGGCGGAAGAGCCATGGCGCCGACACGCAATTTCATCGACGGCCCCGACCTGCAGCAGTTCATGGGTGGCCTCGACGTTGTCGAGCCCGACTGGGTGCATGTGAAGTCGCCCGCCTCGGCGGAGTCCGGGCCCGGCGACGTGGAGGTGCTGCGCGAGCGCATCATCGACAACCTCATGCTGATCCATGACCCGGAGATTCCGATCAACATCTACGATCTGGGCCTGATCTACCGGCTGGACGTCCGCCCGGACGGGCATGTCGATG
>JAJUFW010000225.1 GCA_029263555.1 Alphaproteobacteria bacterium | reverse complement strand
TTACATCCCAAAATACTGGACGCGGGCCTGATTGCGTCTTGGCTGGTGCAGCGAGCAAAGATCACTGGGGTCGTCATATCCGGGGATGCTGGGAATTCCGAATCTCTCCAGGTCATCTTTCAGACACATCGTGGTTTCTTCGCGGCACCCAATTAACTCTTGGAACGACTTTATCTGTATGGCATTACCAATGGGTGCGGCCCCCGCGGGCCGCTTTCATGCTGAAGTCCGGGACTCCTTCCGGGCGCCGGAGACAACCTGATGAAGCGTTACGACATCCTGGACGGGTTCCGCGGCTACTTCCTGGTATTCATGCTGGTGAACCATCTTGCGTTCCAGGGCGGCTCCCTGGTCGCACGCTTCAACCATGCAGAGCTGGGATACGTGCAGGACGCTCAGGGTTTCATCTTCATCTCCGGCCTGATCGTGGGGCTCTATTACGCCCGCGGCTATTTGAAGGGTAATGCGGCGGCGACGGACCGGAAGCTTCTGGCGCGGTGCTGGCTGCTCTACCGGTATTCGCTGGCACTGGTCGCTTTCGTCTTCGCGCTGGCCTTCGTCCTGCCGGGCGCCGAAGTCTGGTGGGGCGCTTATTTCCCGGAGTTCTTCCGGGACGCGGTGACGACGACGATCGGGGCGGCGCTTCTGCTCTACCAGCCGACCTTCATGGACATCCTGCCCCAGTACATCCTCTATATCCTGGTCTCGCCCTTCCTGATCCGGCTGGTGCTCAACGGGCGCGCGGACCTGGTGATCGCCGCCAGCATCGTCTGCTGGCTGACCGTGCAGTTCGGCCATCACGTGCCGATGATCGCCGGCATCGAGGCGCTGGGCCAGGCGATCGATTCCGACTTCATCACCCGTGCCGCCTTCAAGCCAATGGCCTGGCAGATTCTGTTCGTCGGCGGGCTGGTCATCGGGTGCGGGATCACGGCCGGGACGCTCGATCTCGACGCCTGGTTCAGCCCGCGCCGGCGGGCGCTGTTCGCCGTGGCCGTGGGGCTCGTGCTGCTGTTCCTCGTCTACCGCCTGGGCTTCACCCTGGGCTATCTGCCCGAGGACGTGGGCAACAGGTTCCTCGCCCACGACAACCGCAACGAATTCAGCCTGGTCTATCTCGTCAACTTCATTGCCCTCGGCTACGCCATGACCTGGATTCTCCGCTGCGGCGGGGAATCGGATTCGGTATTCCTGAGGGCGCTTGCCGGTTTCATGCACCGGCTGTTCGGCCTCGGCTTCCTGCGCTTCATCGGGCAGCACTCGCTGCAGGTCTACGCCTATCACGTCGGCCTGATCTATCTCGTCTTCATTTTGGATCGGCGCTACGGCCCGCTGTCGGAGCCGCTCAAGGCGGCGATCACGGTCGCCGGCGTCGCAAGCCTGGGGATTCCGGCCTGGCTGCACGCCCGCTACCGTGAGAGCGCTGCGGCGATGCCGAAGCGCGCCGCCAGCGCCTGATCATCGCGGCGACACCAGGCACGGTTCCTTCAGGACGATGAAGGCGCGCAGCGCGAGGGAGGTCGCATCCCTCGCCGACCGGGACGGTTGAGCCTGAAAGCCGAAACCCCGGCCGGGCGGGCCGGCCGAGGTTTCGGGCACGATCGGATCCGGGGGCGGGGGTCAGCCCCGTTGTTCCTCGATCAGCTTGACGAAACGCTCGAAAAGATAGTGGCTGTCCTGCGGCCCGGGCGAGGCTTCCGGGTGGTACTGGACCGAGAAGACCGGCCGGTCCTTGACACGGATCCCCTCGTTCGTGCCGTCGAAGAGCGAGACATGGGTGACCTCGGCCTCCGGCGGAAGACTTTCGGGCACGACCACGAATCCGTGGTTCTGGCTTGTGATCTCGACCCTGCCGGTGGCCAGGTCCTTCACCGGATGGTTGGCACCCCGGTGCCCCAGATGCATCTTTTCGGTCCGGGCGCCGAGCGCAAGGCTGAGGATCTGGTGGCCGAGGCAGATGCCGAACATCGGCTTGCCGCTTTCAAGGAGGGCGCGCACAGTCGGCACCGCATATTCGCCAGTGGCGGCCGGGTCGCCCGGACCATTCGACAGGAAGATGCCGTCCGGCTGGTGGCGCAGCACGTCCTCGGCGGAGGCCGTGGCCGGCACGACGGTCACGCGACAGCCGGCGGACGCAAGGCAGCGCAGGATGTTGCGCTTCGCCCCGTAGTCGATAGCGACGACGTGGAATTTCGGATCGGCGAGCTTGCCGTGCCCGGTCTCGAGGGTCCAGCGGGTCTCGTCCCAGCTGTAGGTCTGGCGGCAGGAGACCTCTCCCGCCAGATCCATTCCGACGAGGCCCGGCCACTCCGCCGCCTTCCGGCGCAGCGCCGTCAGGTCGAAGCGGCCGTCCGGCGCATGGGCGATCACGCCATTGGGCGCGCCCAGGTCGCGGATGCGCCGGGTCAGGGCGCGGGTGTCGATCCCGGAAATCCCGACCAGCCCGTTCATGCGCAGCCAGTCGTCCAGCGAGCGGCTTGCCCGCCAGTTGGCGGGGGCGGTGATGTCGGCGCGCAGCACCAGGCCGCGCGCGGCCGGGGTCGTGGTCTCGACATCCTCGGCGTTGGCACCGACATTACCGATATGGGGAAAGGTGAAGGTGATGATCTGGCCGGCGTAGCTGGGATCCGTCAGGATCTCCTGGTAGCCGGTCATGGATGTGTTGAAGCAGACCTCGCCGACCGCATCGCCGACCGCGCCGACGCCTCGTCCCCAGAACACCGTCCCATCGGCCAGAACAAGGCATCCGGTTACGCCGGGCGGAACGGGCTGCTCGTCGCGCAGGTTCGCGGGCTGGGCGGTCGTCTTGATCATGGCGACGGTCCCTCAGGTGATGGTGCGTATGATGGAAGCGCAGGTCTCGCTGCGACGGTGATAAAGCACGGATCGCGCTCCGATGCCAGTGCCGATCGGCAGATCCGCGGGGCATGGCTGACAGACCTTGCGTGCAACGGACTTGGCGGGGCCCTAGGGGGTCATGCCGAAGGATGCTTCCGTGCTCAAAATAAGCCAGTCATTACAAATAGTTAGCGCCTTCGTGCCGATTGCAACGCACGGCCGCTTCGGCTATGCTTCGCGCCCGTTTTCCGCCGGATGCCCGGCCTCAGGAGGCAAACCATGATCCGTCCGAAGCTCAACGAGGCGCTCAAGGACGCCATGAAGGCGAAGGACGACGTCGCCGTCAGGACGCTGCGCCTGATCCTCGCCGCGCTCAAGGACCGCGATATCGCCGCCCGGACGCGAGGCAACATGGACGGCATCGGCGATGACGAAATTCTCGGCCTTCTCCAGACCATGATCAGGCAACGGCGGGAGTCGATCACGCTCTACGAACAGGGCGGCCGGGTCGATCTCGTCGAACAGGAAAAGGCGGAGATCGCCGTCATCGAACGCTTCCTGCCCCAGCAGATGAGCGAGGAGGAGGTCAAGGCCGCGGTCGACGCCGTCATCGCCGAAATCGGGGCGTCCAGCATCAAGGACATGGGGCGCACCATGGCGGAACTGCGGTCCCGCTATGCGGGGCAGATGGATTTCGCCAAGGCGGGGGCCCTGGTCAAGGCGGCTCTCGGCTGATCTGCGGCGCGGGGCGCCGCGCCCGACGCATCCGGTTTCCGAACCCTTGGGCCCCCGCAGGAAAATTCTTGCGCGGGGCGCCGGCTTTGACGTTTTTGCGGGATCACGGGATCCTGTACGACTGAGCAATGCCCCTTCCGCCGAACTTTCTCGACGAACTCAGATCCCGGATCACCCTTTCGGAGGTGGTCGGGCGAAGGGTCAGGCTGGTCCGGTCGAACCGCGAATGGAAGGGGCTGTGCCCCTTCCACAAAGAGAAGTCGCCCAGCTTCACGGTCAGCGACCAGAAGGGTTTCTATCACTGCTTCGGCTGCGGCGCCCATGGCGACGCGATCTCCTTCCTCACCCGGCACGACAACCTGTCCTTCATCGAGGCGGTGGAACAACTCGCTTCCCAGGCGGGGCTGGAGGTGCCGAAGGCGACGCCCGACGAGCACGCCCGGTTCGAGCGGCAGAAGAGCCTCTACGACCTGACGGAGGCGGCGTGCCGGTTCTTCGAGTCGCAGCTTGCCGCGCCGCCTGGCGCCGCGGCGCGCAGCTATCTTGCCGGGCGCGGCCTGGACGAGGGGACGATCGCGCGTTTCCGCCTGGGCTTCGCCCCGGCCGACGCGCAGGCCATGATCGCGGCCCTCCGCCGCCAGGGTTTCGACGAGGCGGACATGGTCGAGGTCGGGCTGGCCCGGCGGCCGGAGGATGGCCGCGCGCCCTATGCCTTCTTCCGCAACCGGGTCATCTTCCCGGTCACCGACCGGCGGGGACGCGTCCTTGCCTTCGGCGCGCGTCTTCTCGACGGGGACGGCCCGAAATACGTCAACAGCCCGGACAGCCCGCTCTTTCAGAAGGGGAGGCTGCTCTATGGCCTTGCCCGGGCGCGGCTGGCGGCGTCGCAGGGCCATGCCGTCATCGTGGCGGAAGGCTACATGGACGTGATCGCGCTGGTCTCGAGCGGGTTCGAGGCGGCCGTCGCGCCGCTGGGAACGGCGTTGACCGAGGCGCAGATCGAGGAGTTGTGGAAGATCGCCCCTGTTCCTGTCCTGTGTTTCGACGGAGACGATGCCGGACGGCGCGCGGCCGTCAGGGCGGCCGACCGGATCCTGCCGCTCCTCAGGCCGGATCATTCGGCGCGGGTCGCCTTCCTGCCTCAGGGCGAGGATCCGGACAGCCTGATCCGCGCCGGGGGTGCCGGCGCCATGCGGGCGGTCGTGGAGGCCGCCGTGCCGCTGGCCGACGTCCTATTCGATCATCAGGCGGGAGTGCACGACCTGTCGACGCCCGAGGGGCGCGCCGGGCTCAAGGCCGCGCTGGACGGGCTGGCGCGGCGCATCGGCGACCGCACCGTCCAGGAGTTCTATCGCCGGCATTTCCGCGAGAAGGTGGAGGCCGCCTTTCCCTGGCGGAGGGCCCCGCAGGTCGGACGATTGGGACGCGGCGGCCGGCGCGAATCGTTCGACCGGGCGCCGGGGCCCCGTCCCCGGCGTCCCGGCGCGCTGCTGGAAGGGCCCTTCGCGCTTCAGGTATTGCTGGCGGTCGTGATCAATCATCCCGAGACTTTCGAGGAGATCTTCGAGGTGCTGGGGCCGCTGCCGATGCCCGATCGAGGATTGGAGGGTTTGAAGCAGGCGGTGGTGACGATTCTCACCCGCGAATCGGGACTTGATTCGCCCGCGCTGCGTCGCCACCTTTCCGAAGCCGGTCACAGGGAGGCTCTTGACCGCCTGCTGATCGAAAGACTTTATAGTCGCGCGCAATGTGCCAGACCGGATACTCCATTGGATCATGTCCGCAGCGGGTGGCGGGAAATCTGGCGTCAATATGACTTGGGGCGCGTACAACAGGATATGAAGGCGGCAACCCGCGCGCTGGAGCAGGAGACGAGCGAGGCCAATCTGGCCAGACTGAAGGCACTCAGGCTGCAGGTTGAGCGGGATGGCGAAGAAGACGA
>JAJUFW010000029.1 GCA_029263555.1 Alphaproteobacteria bacterium | reverse complement strand
GATGGTTTCGTTGGCGCCGGCAGGACATTTTTTGGCCCAGGCAACAGCCTCCTGAAGCGAGGCCGCCTCAATGATCCAGTAACCGCCGAGCACTTCCTTGGCTTCCGCGAAGGGGCCATCCGTCACCACCGGCGCACCCGTGGCAAATGACACCCGCGCGCCCATTGATGGCGGGTGCAGACCATTCAGCCCGCGCAGGATGCCGGCCTTCTGCAATTCGTCATTATAGCGCATCATCGCGTCGACGGCCGCGGCTTCCGGCATCGTGCCGGGTTCGGCGCTCTCATACCCGCCTGGTATCATCAGCATCATGAACTGCATGGTTTCCTCCTATCGTCCATCAGTTGGAAGACGTCCTGCACCTGCTGATTCCGACAGCAGGCTTCGGCACAACTCCAGCGGCGCCCGCGGCAGCGAACGGCCCTGACGGAAGGTGAGAAGCTCCAGGCCCCGATCGGCTATCGAATTGAAGATGGCCGCGATCTGCACGTCGTCCTCCGGATGACGCTTCGTCGTCGACAGTCCGGTTGCCGTTCATCGACCCTATTCCTCCGGCGATCGGCAAGCAACGTCCCACCGCCGCCTCCGACGGGACCGCACTCAATCGCATTCTAGGAACGCATAGGCGTCAGGATCGGCACCGGCGTGTCGAGAGGCCCAGACCGGTGTCAGCCGGGGGCAGATGTCGGCGGATCCTGGGCATCAAAATAGCTTCGCAAGTCGCTGAAAGATATAGACGTTATGCTCCATCTTGATGGAGAGGTTCAGTTGGGTCCCATGGGGGCGTCCGGATGCCAGCGCCCGTCGCGGTACCGGAACAGGGGCGAGCGGAGAACGCCATGCACGCGGTCGGGAAGATCCGGACGGATCTCCTCCAGAACGGATCGCCAGCGTTCGGTCTGGACCATGGCGGTCAGGATGCATGCGGGCTCCACCCCGGCGAGGCTGAGCAGGTCCAGGGCCGCCCGGATCGAGGTTCCGGTGCTGATCACGTCGTCGACCACGGCGACCTTCCGTCTGTCGAGGAGCGGCAGCATCCGCGGATCGACGTAGAGGCGCTTCCCGGTCCCCGGGCTGGTGATCGAGGAGCAGGGCACCGAGAGCTCCTCCCGGTACCAGAACTTCCGCGACGTCCCCAAGGGAACGTAGCGGCTGTGCCCAAGCGCCTTCGCCACGCCCCGGGCGAGGCTGAGGCCGAGAGTCGGCAAGCCGACCACGACCTCCGGCTCGTATCGCCGGGCAATGGCGGTCATGCCCTCCACCAGCGCCCCCTCCACCGGAAACGAGGCCTGGTTAGCGATCAACGAGGCGACGGCACGGTCCCGATGCCCGGGCAATTGCCTCAAGGGCAGCAGGAGCCGCCGTCCGTCCGGAAAGCGCGCCGGATAGAAGTCGACATAGCCGCTGTCGTCGTCCACCGGCAGGGGCGCGTCGGCGGGGATCAACTCCTGCCAGAAGTCGTGCGGTTCGAGAGAGGGTATGTCGGCCATGGCGTGCGCGCGGGTTCGGAAACTTGATCGGCGGGATCGGGTCGGCGAAAGTGCGGACAAAATCGCCGGCTGGCAAGCCTCTGGCGGCGATCCTTATCCCCCCAATCCAGGACCGAACTCGGACAATGCCCGTCATCCCTAGGATCCTCGAATTCAGCGACGAGCTGACGGAACTTCGCCGCGATCTTCATGCCCATCCGGAGCTCGGCTTCGAGGAACATCGCACGGCAGATATCGTGGCCCGCAAGCTCTCCGAATGGGGAATCGAGGTGGACCGGGGGCTCGGCGTGACCGGGGTGGTGGGGACGCTGCAGGCCGGCACCGGCAATCGCTCGGTCGGGCTGCGCGCCGACATGGACGCCCTGCCGATGCCCGAACGCGGCGACCTTCCCTATGCGTCGCGGACCGAGGGCAAGATGCATGCCTGCGGCCATGACGGCCATACCGTCATGCTTCTGGGGGCGGCGCGCTACCTTGCCGAGACGCGGCAATTCTCCGGGACCGTGCATTTCATCTTCCAGCCGGCCGAGGAAGGCCGTGGCGGTGCGGCGCGCATGGTCGAGGACGGGTTCTTCGACCGCTTTCCGCTCGACGCGGTCTATGGGATGCACAACATGCCGGGGCTCGATCCCGACCAGATGGCCGTCACGCCCGGACCGCAGCTTGCGTCCTCCGACAGCTGGGAGGTCGTCTTCAAGGGCGTGGGCACGCACGGCGCCAAGCCCCATCTCGGACGCGACGCCATGACCGCGGCCGGGCATTTCCTGACGACGCTGCAGACCATCGTCGGGCGCCGGCTGGACCCGCTTCAGCCGGCGGTCGTCAGCGCCTGCAGCATCCTCGGCGGCAATCCCGAGGCATGGAACGTCATACCGGACGACGTAACCATCCGCGGGACCGCGCGGGCCTATGACCCGGCCGTCCGCGACCAGCTCGACCGGGAGATCGGCACGCTCGCCAACGGGATCGCGGCAACCTTCGGGATCGAGGCCGCCTATCGCTTCATCCGGCGGATCCCGCCGGTTGTGAACGATGCCGGTGCGACCGAAGCCGCGCGCCGGGCCGCGGCGACGGTGGTCGGTGCCGATCGCGTCGTCACCGATTTCCCGCCGTCGACCGCCGGCGACGACTTCGCCGTCTTCTCCGCTCGGGTACCGGGCTGCTATGTCTGGGTTGGCAACGGCCCGGCGGTCGACGGCGCACTTCATCACAACAGCCGCTACGACTTCAACGACCGGGCGATCCCCGTCGGGGCCAGCTTCTGGGCGCGTCTTGTCGAGCAGGAGTTGCCGGCTGCCTCATAGCGCAGGGGCCGGCGCCTCGGTCAGACGTTTCAGCAGAAGATCCAGGACGCCCTCCCGGTCGACGTCGAGAAGGGCGTCCACCGGCGTTCCGGCTTCGTCCTCGACGGACTGCCCCAGTTTTTCTGGGTTGCGGATCTCGATCCTCAGCCGGATCTTCCGGCTTTCGAACAGCCGGGGCGCCAGCAACCGCGCGATCACGCAGGGATCGTGCAGCGGCCGGCCGGTCTGCTCCGCCGAAGATCCTTTCGAACCGTAATAGGCGTCCAGCAGATCGGCGGCGATTCCCGGAATCCGGGCGCCGGTTTTTCGCAGAGCATCGATGAAGGGGCGCCATGTCCGGACCTGCCGGGTGACGTCCAGCGGAACCACGGTGACCGGGATGCCGCTCCCGATCACGACGTCGGCAGCCTCGGGATCGGCCAGGAAGTTGAACTCGGCATGGGGCGTGACGTTGCCCGGCGCCCGCACGGCGCCGCCCATCGCGACGATCCGCCCGATCCGTGAGGCGGCGTCCGGCGCCCGGTCCAGCAGCATGGCCAGGTTGGTGAGCGGGCCGAGCGCGCAGATGGTCACGGCGCCTGCCGGACGTTCCCGCAGCCGGTCGGCAAGCCAGTCGACGGCGCCGCCGGGGAGGGGCGCGCCGGCCGGCGGAGGCAGTATTCCGTCTCCTAGGCCGTCCGGCCCGTGGATATCGCCGCAATGAAGAGGAGAGCGGAGGAGCGGCCGGTCGCATCCTTCGATGACCGGAACATCCCCCCGCCCGCAGGCTTCGACGAGGCGGAGAGCGTTCGCCGTCGTTACGGCAAGGGGCAGGTTCCCGGCCACCGTGGTCAGGCCGAGAACGTCGAATTCGGGTGCTGCGAGGGCGATGAGGATCGCGATCGCGTCGTCGAGGCCCGGGTCGGTGTCGATCACGACCGGTATGCGCGGAGTCGGGTTCATCCGAAATACTTACTGGTGTATTGAGGAGGCCTTCATAGCACTGGCCGCCGGAAATCCGTACCTCCGGCGGCCGAATTCTGGAAGCGGGGACTCTCGATGCATTACGGGAACGGACGCGGCACGGTATTCGCGGCAGCACTGGGACTGGCGCTGGCAGGACTCGGCGGGAATTCGGCCCTGGCCCAGGACAAGGAACTCGTGATCTCCACCTGGGGCTACAACGGTGACCTTCTGCAGGAGCACCTCTACAAGCCCTTCGAGGAGCAGCACGGCGTCAAGATCGTGCTGGAGACGGGCAACAATGCGGACCGCCTCAACAAGATCAGGATCCGCGGCGGCGTCGATCTCGTCTATCTCGCGGACTCCTTCGTGCAGACCGGGATCGAGCAGGGGCTGTTCGCGCCCGTGGACCGCTCCCGCATCCCGAACATCGCCGAACTGCATGAAGTCGCGCAGGCCCCGCATGGCGAGGAATATGGCCCCGCCTACACGATCGGCCGCTTCGGCATCATCTACGACACGGCGGCCACGGATACGCCGGTGACTTCCTGGCAGGACCTGTGGCGGGAAGAGTTCAAGGGCCGCGTCACCGTTCCGAACATCTCGACCACGGCCGGTCCCCTGATGGTGCTGGTCGCGGCCGACAAGGAAGGCGTTTCGGCGTTCGAGGATCCCGACGGTGCCTTCCGCGCGCTGGAGGAGCTTCAGGGCAACATCCTGACGACCTATTCGCGTTCGTCGGAGCTTGCGAACCTGTTCGCCCAGGGCGAGGTGGTGATCGCCGCCGCCCAGGACTTCGTCTTCTCCAACATCAAGCAGTCTGTCCCGACCGCGGCCTGGGCCGAGTTGGACGAGGGCGCATTCGCCAATCTCAACACGATCAACCTGGTGAAGGGCGGCAACAACCCCGAACTTGCCATGGAGTTCATCAACTGGCACCTGAACGCGGATGTCCAGAAGGCTCTTGCTGTCGCCAAGGTCGACGCGCCGGTCAACGCGAAGGTGGAGCTGACGCCCGAGGAGGCCGCCCCCTGGACCTATGGCGAGGAGGTCGTCCAGTCGCTGAACAAGCCGGACTATGCCGCGCTCAACGCCAATCTGGAGGATTGGACCGAGCGCTGGAACGAGATGTTCCGGCAGTAACTCCTCCGCCGTCGCGCAGTCATGCGTCCAACAGGGCGGTCCACTTCCATGAAGAAATCGCTTCCCTGGCTACTCCTGGCGCCGGCGGCGTTGGCGGTCGTCGTCATCCTGCTGCTGCCGCTGGCGGGAACGGTCGGCCTGACCTTCGACGGAAGGGAGTGGTACTCCAACTATGTCGCGTTCTTCCGAAGCGGACTGAACCTGTCGGTCCTCTATCGCACGCTCGAGATCGCGCTCGTAACCACGGCGATCTCGATCGTGCTCGGGCTGCCGACGGCGCATGTTATCGCGCGTTCGCCCAAGTCGCGGCGGACGCTGCTGATCGTCTGCGCGGTCTTCCCGCTGCTGACCAGCACGGTCGTCCGATCCTTCAGCTGGATCGTAATTCTGGGCCGTAACGGCTTCGTCAACCAGGTTCTTCAGGGGATCGGGGTCATCGACACGCCGGTTGGTCTGCTCTACACCCAGACCGCCGTCATCGTCGGCCTCGTCCATCTGTTCACGCCGCTGATGATCCTGTCGCTCGTCGGCGTCATGGAGAATATCGAGGCGGACGTGCTGCAGGCCGCGTCCTCGCTCGGCGCCTCCCCGGCGGCGACCTTCCGGCAGGTCGTCCTGCCGCTGGCGATGCCCGGGATCGTCGTCGGGTCGGTGCTGGTCTTCACCGGCAGTTTCACGGCCTATACGACACCCCAGCTCCTCGGCGGCGACCGGCAGACGGTGCTTGCGACCTTTCTTTACCAGAAGGCGATGATCTCCTTCGATTGGGCGATGGCGTCGACCATCGCGGTCCTCATGGTCGTCCTGACGGTCGTCGTGATCCTGGCGATGAACAGCCTGGCTCGCCGGCTGAACCCGGTGGGAGCGTAAGGCCATGGCAAGACGCAGCCACCCGGCCCTCGTCGCCTTTGCGGTCCTGGTCTACATCTTCCTGCTGGGGCCGCTCGTCATCGTTGCCGGGACGGCGTTCAGCGACACGCAGTTCCTAGCCTTTCCGCCCCAGGGCTTCACCGGGCGGTGGTTCGCCAATGTCTTCGAGGTCTCGGCCTTCCGCGAGACCTTCTGGATCAGTCTCCAGGTTGCCGTCTTCGGCACGCTCCTGTCGCTGCTCCTCGGGATCCCGGCCGCCTATGCGCTCAGCCGCTACCGGAACCAGGTGACGAAGGCCTTCGCGAACTTCTTCGTGTTGCCCATCCTGGTGCCGGAGATCGTCTTCGGCTTCTCGGTCCTAAATTCGATGAGCGTAGGGCTCGACCTCCCGATCTTCACGACGCTGCTGCTGGGGCACATGATCATCGTCCTGCCCTACAGCGTCCGGGTCGTCTCGGCCAGCCTCGCCAATTTCGACTACTCGATCGAGGAAGCCGCGGTCAGCCTGGGCTCGAACCGGCTGAAGACCTTCTTCACGATCGTGCTCCCGAATATCAGGTCGGGCATCATCGCCGCCTTCATCCTGGCGTTCATCACGTCGCTCAACAACGTGCCGGTGTCGCTCTTCCTCACCGGGCCGGGGATCAGCACCCTGCCGATTCAGATGCTGACCTATGTCGAGAACTTCTTCGACCCGACCGTGGCCGCGCTTTCGGTCATGCTCATGAGCTTCACCGTCGTTGTGATGGTGGCGATCGAGCGCACGCTCGGGCTCTCCTACTTCGCGCGCTGAGACAGGCCGATGACCAAGTCCCTCGTTCTGCAGAACGTCACCGCCCATTACGGCAGGACGCAGGTCCTGCAGGACCTGAATCTCGAAGTCGGGGCAGGACAGTTCGTGTCGCTGCTCGGCGCCAGCGGCTGCGGAAAGACGACGACGCTCCGGCTGGTCGCGGGCTTCCTGGCGGCGTCCGGCGGGCGCATTCTCCTGGGCGGGGAGGATATCGCGCCGCAGCCGCCGCACCGCCGGGACATCGGGCTCGTCTTCCAGAACTACGCCCTGTTCCCGCATCTCTCCGTGTTCGACAATGTCGCGTTCGGGCTCAAGCAGCGGAAGGTCGGGACGGAGGAGATCCGCTCGCGGGTCACGGACATGCTGGAGCGGGTTGGGCTCGCGGCGCTTGCCGACCGCTTTCCGGGCGCGCTTTCCGGCGGTCAGAAGCAGCGGGTGGCGCTGGCCCGGGCCCTGGTCATCCGGCCGTCGCTCCTGATGTTCGACGAGCCCTTGAGCAACCTCGACGCCAAGCTCAGGGTCGACATGCGGGTCGAAATCCGCGAGCTGCAGCAGCAATACGGCACGACCGCGGTCTACGTCACCCACGACCAGGAGGAGGCGTTCTCCATCTCCGACCGGGTTGCGATCATGGATCGGGGGCGGATCAGCCAGTTCGACACGCCGGAACGGCTCTATCGCCAGCCGGCCAACGATTTCGTGGCCCGCTTCGTCGGGTTCGAGAACCTGCTGCCCTTGCGTATCGTCTCCGGCTCGGCGGACGAGGTTCTGGCCGAAGGCGATGGCGGTGCCACGCTGCGGCTCGACCGGAGGGTCTGGGAGGCGCTGCCGGAAACCTTCACGCTCGGCGCCCGCGCGGACGGTTTCGTGGTCGAACCCGCCACGGCTCCCGCGACCGGCGACGCGATCGAGGGCTCGGTCCAGCTCAGGACCTATCTCGGCCGGTCCTACCAGTACAAGGTCGCAAGTCCCTTCGGCACGCTGATCGCAAACGGCCCCATGGGGCGGCCCTTCGAGGCGGGCGACCGCGTGCGCCTCACGCCCGTCGTCGAGCAGTGCTGCATCCTCGACCGGAGCGCGGCGTGACCGCCGGAAGCACCCGCCTGATTCTTGGCAACGCCGTCGTCGTTACGGTCGACGAAGCGCGGACCGTCCACCAGCCGGGCTTTGTCGCGGTGGAAGAGGGGCGGCTGGTCGCCATCGGCGCCGGCGAACCGCCGGCCGCGCTCCGTGCGGGTGCCGAGGTGATCGACGTCGGCGGGGACATCCTCATGCCGGGCATGGTGAACACCCATTGCCACATGGCCATGTCCGTGTTCCGCGGCCTGGGGGACGACGTGGCCGATCGGCTGGAACGCTATATCTTCCCGCTGGAGAAGCGCTTCGTCGGGCCGGAGATGGTCTATCTCGGCAGCCTTCACGCGGCGCTGGAGCTGCTGGAGGGCGGCGTCACCACCGTCGCCGACATGTACTATTTCGAGACGGAGGTGGCGCGGGCCGCCGACGTCGCCGGCCTGCGCGGTCTGATGGGGCAGACCGTGGTCGATTTCGCGGCGCCCGACGCGGCGACGCCGGAGGAAGGGCTGCGGCGGTTCCAGGATCTGGCGGACCGGCTTGCGGGCCACCCGCGGCTGCGGGCGTCGATCGCCCCCCATGCGCCCTATACGACCGGCCGGGACCTGCTGGACGAGATCGCCCGGCGGGCGGAGAAGGATGGAGTTTGGGTCCAGATCCACCTGGCGGAGGTCGAGCGCGAGATCGCCTGGTGCCGGGAGCGGTACGGCATGACACCGGTGCGCTTCATGGCCGAGACCGGTCTCCTCAACCCGCGGATGATCGCCGCTCATGCGATCCTGGTCGACGATGCCGATCTCGACCTGCTGCGGGAGGGCGGGGCGGCCGTTTCGCACAATGCCGGGTCGAATGCGAAGGCCGGCAAGGGGATCGCGCCGGTCCTGGGGATGCTGGCCCGGGGCATTCGGGTCGGCCTGGGCTCCGACGGGGCGATGAGCGGCAATACCCTCGATCTCTTCGCCCAGCTTCCGCAGGTGGCCAAGCTGCAGAAGCTGGCGGCCCGCGACCGGACGGTCATGCCGGCGACGGAGGTCGTCGCGCTTGCCACCATCGACGGCGCGAGGGCGCTGGGCCTGGAGCGGGAGATCGGTTCGCTGGAGACCGGAAAGAAGGCCGATCTGATACGGATCAGCCGCCGGGCAGCGCGGATGTCGCCGCTGCACGATGTCCATTCGACGATCGTCTACGCGGCGCTGGCTTCGGACGTGCGGGACGTGATGATCGACGGGGCATGGGTCCTGCGGGACGGGATACCCACCCGATTCGACCGAGCGGCCGTGATCGCGGAGGTCGAGGCCCTGGCCGCCCGCATGCGGGCGAGCCTGGGCGCCTGACATCCGCGGGAGGCGTCGGCGCCCGTTCCGCCCCGTCCCGGCATCCGGAAAGCGGAATGATCTTTCAAAGCGGCCTTTCTATAATTCCAAAATTCATGATGGATTAATCATCATCTTTGCCTATCCTCGATGGGGTCGGGTCGGCGACGGCCGCGGATGATACCGGACCGGGAGGGGTGCCCCTATGAGCCTTCTGGAGCTGCACGGCATCTGCAAGTCCTTCGGCGCCATCCAGGCGCTCACGGATGTGAGCCTTGAGGTGGAGCCGGGTGAGGTCGTCGGCCTCATGGGGGACAACGGGGCAGGGAAGTCCACCCTGGTCAAGATCGTCGCGGGAAATTTCCCGCCGACATCCGGCACGAGTGCCGTGGACGGCCGGCCCGTCGAGTTCCACAGGCCCGTCGATGCCCGTTCGATCGGAATCGAGGTCGTCTACCAGGAACTGGCCCTGGCCGACAATCTGACCGCGGCGGCGAACGTCTTCCTGGGACGGGAGCTTCGACGCCGTTTCGGTCCCTTCGGCTTTCTGGACCATCGCGCGATGAACCGGCGGGCCTCGGCGCTGTTCGCCGAGCTGAAGTCCGAGACCCGGGCCGGCGACCTGGTGCGACAGATGTCCGGCGGTCAGCGTCAGGCGGTCGCCATTGCCAGGACCCGGCTTGCCCAGGCACGGCTGATCCTGATGGACGAACCGACGGCCGCGATCAGCGTACGCCAGGTCGCGGAGGTGCTGGACCTCATCCGGCGCCTGCGCGACAGCGGGATCGCCATCATCCTGATCAGCCACCGCATGCCGGATGTCTTCGCCGTGGCCGACCGGGTCGTGGTGCTGAGGCGCGGGCGCAAGGTCGCCGACAAGCCGGTGGCCTCCAGCTCGCCCGAGGAGGTGACCGGGCTGATCACCGGGGCCCTGGAGGCCGCATGACGACCGAATTCTCGAACGTGCGGCAAAGGCCCTGGTATCTCCACCCGCACCTCAATTCCCAGGCTCTCTATGTCTTCGCCGCTCTGGTCATCCTGGTCGCGGCCATCTCGGTCGTTTCCAGCGCCTTCCTGACCACCGGCAATCTCCTGAACATATCGAAGAACTTCGCCTATATCGGCATCGCCTCGCTTGGGGTCACGCTCGTGATCATCACGGCGGGGATCGATCTTTCGGTCGGCTCCGTCATGGCCCTGACGGCCATCGTCACCAGCCTCCTGTTCCGGGCGACGGCGGAATGGCCGACGGCGGCGGTACCCGGGCTGACCCTGGCGATCTGCGTGACCGCGGGGCTGGCGCTCGCGGCCTTCGTCGGCACCGTCAACGGCCTGCTGATCGCAAGGCTGGGCCTGTCGCCCTTCGTCACCACGCTCGGCACCCTCAGCATCTGCCGGGGGCTCGGCTATGTGATCACCGAAGGCCGCGGGGTGATCGTCACCGGGCCGGACGTGTCGATCTTCTATGCGATCACGGACGGAACGCTGCTGGGTATCCCGACGCCGCTTCTGTTCCTGCTGGCGCTCGCCGTCTGGATGGGCGTGTTCCTGCACCAGACGGCCTGGGGGCGCTATGTCTTCGCGATCGGCGGCAACGAACGGGCGGCCTCGCTGACCGGCGTTCCGGTGGAACGGGTGAAGGTGTCGATCTATGTCGCCAGCAGCCTGATGGCCGGCTTCGCCGGCATCCTCATGGCCGGCTGGCTCGGTTCGGTGCCCGCCAATCTCGCCTTCGGCTACGAACTCAGGATCATTGCGGCCGCCGTGATCGGCGGCGCGAACCTGTCCGGCGGCGCCGGCGGTCCGGCGGGCGCCGTGATCGGCGCGGCGCTGATCGAGGTGATCCGCAACGGGCTCGTCCTCTCGAGGGTGAGCGCCTACTGGCAGGACACGCTGGTCGGATTGATCATCATCCTGGCGGTCCTTGTCGACCGCCTGAGAGAGCGCCGGGCAAGCTGACCCCCGGTTCGACACAGGTCGGCATCGAAAGGTAGGAGGAAACGTTGAGGAAGCAACTCCTGGCGGCGGCTATCCTCGCCGCCCTCGTCTCACCTGCCGGCGCCCAGGACGGGTATCGGTTCGCGATCGTGCCCAAGGCGATGAACAATCCGTTCTTCGACCTGTCGCGGGACGGTTGCATGAAGAGGGCCGAAGAGCTGGGCAATGTGGAATGCGTCTATACCGGCCCGGTCGAGCACGAGCCGGCCACCCAGGTCCAGATCATCCAGGACCTGATCAGCCAGGGCGTCGACGGCCTGGCGATCAGCGTGTCCGACGCGGGCGCGGTCACGAAGGTCATCCAGCAGGCGGTCGATGCCGGAATGCCGGTCATCACCTTCGACGCGGACGCCCCGGATTCCGTCCGGCAGGCCTATGTCGGCACGAACAACAGGGAGTTCGGGCGGCAACTCGGCGAACTTCTGAAGCAGGTCAGGCCGGAAGGCGGGACCTATGCGATGATCAGCGGGGGCCCCGCCGCCGACAACCTGAACGAGCGGGTCGAGGGCGTCCGCGAGAGCCTCGAAGGCTCGGGCTGGACCGAGGTCTCCGGATCTCCGCAGTTCTGCAACGACGACATGGCGCTCGCGGTGCAGCAGATGGCCGATCTCCTGACCGCCAATCCGGACCTCGACGCCATCGTTCCGGTCGGAGGGTGGCCGATGTTCGTGCCCGGCGCCTATCGCGCCTTCGTCGATGCGAACCGCGAGAGATTCGACAGCGGCGAGCTGACCCTCGTCGTGGCCGACACGCTGCCGGTCCAGCTCGAGGCGCTGCGCGACGGATATGTTCACGGCTTGGTCGGCCAGCGCCCGTTCGAAATGGGCGAGCTGGCGATGGATATCCTGCTCGCGCTCAAGGAGGGGCAGGAGGTCGAGGAGATCACCTCTTCGTGTCTCGATGTCGTGACCCGGGAGAACGTCGACCAGTTCCTCCAATAGCGGGTTCTGGAGCGGCGGACGTCTGGACGGACGGAACCGGCCGAAATCCGGGCGGGCCGGCGTCGGCCGGTTCTCAGCTGTCCGCGCCGTCCGCTCCGGCGGGCTTCCCGGGAAATTCGGGCAGATAGAGCGAGACGCCGCGTTCGGCCAGAGCCTGGCGCAGCGGCGGTGCCGGCATCTGGTCGGTTATCACCCCGTCCAGGGCGCTCAGCGGGGCGACAGTTTCCAGGAGCCGGTGTTCGAACTTGCTGTGGTCGACGAGGGCGAAGCACTCGTCCGACTGCTCGATCATGATCCGCTTGACCCAGCAGGCTCCGGAATTGACGTCCATGAGGCCGTCGGGGCCGAGCGCGCCTGCGCCGATGAAGGTCTTATTCGCGTGGAAGCGGCGCAGGAATTCCACCGTCTCGTTCCCGTAGACGCCGGCTTCCCGGTGAACGTAGTCGCCCGGGCACATGACGATGCGGATCCCGCTGCCGTTCCCGAGCGCGGTCGCGACGGAGTAGGAGTTGGTCAGCACCGTCAGATCCTTGCCGTGGACCGCAAGATGCCGGGCGAACTGGGTGGTGGTCGAGCCGGCATCGATCATCAGCACCTCGCCCGGGCTGATCAGCGACACGGCGCGGGCGGCGATCAGCTCGCGTTCCCGGATGAAGGTCCGGTCCCGTTCCCCGAACGCCGGCTGGATGCCCATGGGACGGGCGGATGCGCCGCCATAGGCCCGGTCGACCAGCCCCTGGCTGGACAAGGCGTCCACGTCCCGGCGCACCGTCTCGGTCGAGACGCCAAACTTCTCGGCAAGCTCCGAAATGCGGACGAGGGGCGTCAGCCGCAGCTCGGCCAGGATCCGTTCCCGCCGCTCGCTCTTGGAAAGCCGGAAGCTCATGCGCCGCGGGCTGCCAGCAGGGCGTCGGTCAGTTCGGCGAAACCGGCGCCGCCCGGGGCCGCGGTGATCCAGCGCGGCTTGTGCTTCACGCGGTTGGCGAAGTTCCGGAAGTTGGCGACTGCGACGCCGTGTCGAAGATAGGCGAACATGGGCTCGTCGTTCGGCGAATCTCCGGCGAACACGACCGTCGGATCGTCGGGACGCAGCGTGCGCCCGAAGATCTCATTCAGGATGCGGCGGGCCATCCCGAGCTTGTCATACTCTCCATACCACCCGTTGACGTGGATGGACGACACCTTGGCGGTCGCGCCCGCTTCCTCGAACAGG
>JAJUFW010000384.1 GCA_029263555.1 Alphaproteobacteria bacterium | reverse complement strand
TGGCGCCCACCATCGCGACCCGGTCCGCGACGGGTGCCGTGCCCTTCATTCACTGAAGAACCATGAACCGATGGCCGCTGCCGGCAGAAAGATGTGACGCCGGTGGCCGAAGGCCGGTCCCGGCCGGCCGTCGATCGAAGGAGATTTCTTGATGGAACCGAATGCCGTGCCCGTCGAAGCGGCCATTGCCGAAGCTGCCATCGAGGCGGGTGCCGCGGCGTACGGCCTTTCGCCCGTCGACCTGTTCCTGCAGGCGGATCCGATCGTCAAGGCGGTGATCATTCTGCTGGCTCTGGCTTCGGTCGTCTGCTGGGCGATTATCCTGGACAAGGTCGTGAGGTTCGGAAGGCTGCGCCGGCAGGCGCGGGACTTCGAGGCGAAGGTCGTCGGCAAGACCGTCCCGGAGCTTGCGGCGTTCGCCAGGGAGCAGCCCGATATTCCCGCTGCCATCCTTCTTGCCGGTCTGGATGCGAGAGAGGACAGCACTGAAGACGAAAGCCGTGCCGAACGGCGCGACCGCATCGAACGGAACATGCGCGCGACCCTCGCAGCCGAGCTGCGCAGAATGGAACCCGGCCTGCCCTTCCTGGCCACGGTCGGATCGGCGGCCCCCTTCATCGGTCTGTTCGGCACGGTCTGGGGTATCATGAGCAGCTTCACCGCGATCGCGCAGAGCCAGGACACGAGCCTTGCCGTGGTGGCGCCCGGCATCGCCGAGGCGCTGTTTGCCACCGGCCTCGGGCTCGTCGCGGCGATCCCCGCCGTCATCGGCTACAACAAGCTGACCACCGATCTCGGCCGGGCGGGTCAGCGGTTCTCCGCAGCCATCGTGAAGCTGGGAGACCGCCTCGCGCGCAGGTCGGTTCCGGAGGGTGAGCGGGTCCGTTCCGGCCGGGGGGCCGCTGCCTGATGGGCATGGCTCCGATCACCCCGGCCGGCGGCGACGATTTCGAAATCGGGGCGGGCTATCGTCCGCTTTCGGAGATCAATGTCACGCCTTTCGTCGACGTGATGCTGGTGCTGCTGATCGTGTTCATGGTTGCGGCGCCGCTGATGATGGTCGGCGTTCCGGTCAATCTTCCGAAAACCAGCGCGGCAGAGATCAGCAGCGACGTCCGCCGGCCGATCGTCGTTAGCGTCGACCTGGACGGCCGCGTATATCTGCGCGAAGAGGAGCTGGCGCCCGACATCATTCGGCCCAGGCTGGCGGAACTTGCCGCCCAGGATCCGGAGGCCGTCGTCTATGTTCGCGGCGACCGGAATCTTTCCTATGGCAGGATCATGGAAGTCATGGGGATCGTCTCGACGGCAGGGTTCTCCAAGGTCTCGCTGATCGCGCAAGGAGAGGCGGGTTCTGGCCCCGCGGTGCCGGCTCCCTGAACCGATGCCATGAGAGTCATTGCAACGCGTCCCTGGGCGGTGGCGATATCGGTTGCGGCGCATGTGGGCGCCGTCGCCGCCATGCTGCTCTGGCCCGAGCCGAGGAAATCCGGTGCGACGGCCGAAGGCATGGGCGGCATCGAGATTGCCCTCGGTCCCGTCGGCGGGACGATCGGCGCTCCGTCGGAGACCGTCGAACCGGTCGAGCCGGTCGAGGACGTCGCTGCCGAGCCCGTCGACGTCATCGAAACGGTTGACGCCGTGGATGCGCTGGAGGAGACGCCCGAGGAGACCGTTGCCGAGGCCGTGCCGGAAGACCCGCTGCCGATGACGGAGCCGGTTGCCGAACCCGTTGATCAGCCGCCGGAAGAGATAACGGCCGAGGCTCCTGACGCGCTGGAACTGCCGGTGCCGCCGGCCGAAACCGAAACTGCCGTCGTTGCCCAGACCCTGGAAGCGGCAGAGCAGGCGACCGAACCGGTCGACGCCCCGGCACCGCAACGCAAGCCTGATCCGCCGCCGGCGCGGCCCCGTCAGCCGCCCGCGGCCACCCAAATGGCGCGTCTGCCCGAGCCGGCCGCGACGGAAAGGCCCGCCCCGCCGGCGGGGGCGCCCGTGGAGCAACAGGGGCCGAGTTCGGCCCAGCAGGCGGGCGTCGCGTTCACGCCTTCGTCGGGCGGTGGAAACCCGGGCGCACTTCAGGATTATCTGGCCCAGGTTCGGGGCTGGGTCGAGCGTTACAAGCACTATCCCGACCGGGCCAGGGCGCGCCGGCAGGAAGGAGCCGTGCTGCTTGCCTTCACGCTGGACCGGCAGGGCAATGTGCTGGGACAGCGCATCATCCAGAGTTCGGGATACGACCTTCTCGACCGGGCGGCTGCGGACATCATCGCGAGGGCGTCGCCGTTTCCGCCGATGCCGGACGACCTTCCCGGGACCAGGCTCGATCTCCAGCTGCCGATCCCCTTCGACCTGCGGTAACCCGTCAGCTGTCGGCGTTTCGGCTGCGTCTCCGACCCAGAAGAAGCAGCAGGAACGGCGCGCCTACCGTGGCTGAAATCAGGCCGGCCGGCATCTGATAGGGGAAGGCCGCCATTCGCCCGACCCAGTCGGCGATGACGACCAGGGCGCCCCCGGACAGCGCCGAACCGATGATCTGGGGCGCGGCGCGCCGCAATCCCAGCTCCCGGGCGATATGGGGGGCCATCAGGCCAACGAAGCTCAGCGGTCCGATCACCAGCGTGCCGAGCGCCGTCAGCCCGGCGGCCAGACCGTAGATGACGACCCGAACCCGGGCGATCGGCAGGCCGAGCGCCGTCGTCGCGCCAGCCCCGAGGGGTAGAATATCGAGCCACCGTCTGGACATGAGGGCGGCAAGGACGAGGACGCTCCCCAAAGCGAGCGTTATGGCCGTCGTGTTCCAGTCAACGCCGTAGGTCGAGCCGCTCATCCAGTGCAGCAGAAGGAATGCCCGCGGGTCCCCGGCCGCCGACAAGGCACCCACGACGGCGTCGAGCAGCGCGCCGAGCGCGATCCCGGCCAGCACCACCCGTTCCGGGACCAGGCCCCCCGACCGGCCGCCAAACAGGAGCACGGCCACAAGCACTGCAACGGTGCCGAGGGCTGCGAACGTCGCCCGCTGTCCCCAGTCAGGGGCGCTGAAGACGAACAGCGCGACGATAAGGCCGAAGACGGCGCCGGCGCTGACGCCGAGAACTTCGGGGCTTGCCATCTCGTTGCCCGTGAGGCGTTGGAGCAGGGTTCCGGCGACGGCCAGGATCGCACCTGCCGCCAGGGCGACGACGATCCGCGGCGTACGCCAAGGCAGAATTGCGGCCCATTCCTCTATGCCCGTCCAGGCCCATCGCCCATCGGGCGTGCGGCCGGCAAGAAGAGCGATGACCGCCAATCCGGCGACCCCAAGCGCCAGCAGGACCAGTGTTCGGACGGCGGGCCGGCTCTTGAGCACGGGGGCGGGGACGGCCTGAAAGTCGGCTGCCGCCATGGTCCGGAGCCGGGGCAGAAGAAGGAGCAGCAGGGGAGAGCCGAAGAGGGCCGTCACCGCGCCGGTCGGGACGAAATCCTGGGCCGCGCCGGCCAGAAGCTGAACCAGCGCATCGGTCAACCAGAGCAGGGCGCCGCCGATCAGCGTCGACCAGACAAGTCGGCTTCCCAACCGTCGGGCCCCCGCCAGCCTTGCTACCGTCGGGGCAATCAATCCGATGAACCCGATCACGCCCACGGCACTGGCCACGATCGCGCTGAGCGCGAGGGCGATCGTCAGGCCGCAGATTCGGATGACGCCGGGGGAGAAGCCCAGGGCGCGCACGCCGGCATCGCCCAGCTCCATCGATTGCAGCGGC
>JAJUFW010000582.1 GCA_029263555.1 Alphaproteobacteria bacterium | reverse complement strand
GGCGGACCTTCGTCGAGAAGTTGTCGTAGATTTCCCGCAGGCTCCGCGCCCGGCCGTCGGCATAGAAGACGCCGCGGTTCGACCGGGCCGCCGCCGCGAAGAGGTCGTCCGCCGGCCGGTTCGGGTTGACGCGCATCTCCTTGAGGAAACGCTCAGCCCCGCCGGCGCCCAGGAAATGGGCGAGATAGAGCTCGGTGGGGCCGATCTCGCCGCCGACGGTGGCCTCCAGATGGGCCTTGTTGTCATTGGCGTATTCGCCCGCCATCAGCGCGTTGAGGCGCGGGTCGGTGCGCAGCTCCAGAATCTTCCGGCGGACATCGTCGTCCTTGACGGTGAACGAGCCGTCCGGCCGTTCGACGATCTTGTCGGCATATTGGGCAAGCCCGTGCTTCGCCCCGTGCTTCTTCACCATGCCGAGCCAGGTCTGGTCGATGAACTGGTAAAGCCCGGTTGCGCTGGAGGTGGAGGCGCGGACATCGGCATCGAAGCCGCTCTCCCGGGCGGCCTTGGCCATCATGTAGGCGAAATCGGCGCCGGTCCTGGCGCTGGCCTCGCGCACCGCGCCCAGAACACGGTCGGATACGCGGTAGGCGCCAATCTGGTGGATCGCTGACATGATCGGACTTTTCGTCACCTGAGCTAAGGACTGTCCAGGACAAGCAATCAGGATGCCAGTGCCGGACGGCCCGGATTCCGCCATCCGAGCCGTCCGGCGGGGCAACCGGCCCGGCAGGTTTTTCCCGGTGGCGTCCAAAGCTGCCGGGCACCTCCTTTCAGGCCGGCGCCACGGGCGGAGAGAGGGGCCGGTCTGCACGCCGATGGGGGCCGCTATGCACCGGATTGGGCGATCTTGCGGACGCCAGTTGCTCGGCGTACGGTCTCGGCCCGTTCTTTCGTTCCCAACGTCCCTTCAGGGAGTCGCAGTCGCCATGGCCCTCATCGCCCAGTCGCTTTCCCGCATCAAGCCGTCGCCCACCATCGCGGTCACCAGCAAAGCGCGGGAGCTGAAAGAGGCCGGGCGGGACGTCATCGGCCTGGGCGCGGGCGAGCCCGATTTCGATACGCCGGACAACATCAAGGAAGCGGCGATCCGCGCCATTCAGTCCGGCGACACCAAGTACACCGCGGTGGATGGTACGCCTGCGCTGAAGAAGGCGATCTGCGCCAAGTTCAAGCGCGAGAACGGCCTGGACTACACGCCCGACCAGATCACGGTCGGCACCGGCGGCAAGCAGGTCATCTTCAACGCCATGCTGGCGACCATCGATCCGGGCGACGAGGTGATCATCCCGGCGCCCTACTGGGTTTCCTATCCGGACATCGTGCTGCTGTTCGGTGGCGTGCCGGTGGCCGTGCCTTGCCCGGCTGAGAAGGGCTTCAAGCTGCAGCCGGCGGATCTGGAGAAGGCGATCACGCCGAAGACGAAGTGGCTGATCCTGAACTCGCCGAACAATCCGACGGGCGCGGCCTACTCCCGGGCCGAACTGCAGGCCCTGACCGACGTCCTGGTGCGGCATCCCCATGTCCACATCCTCACGGACGACATGTACGAGCACCTGGTCTATGACGGGTTCGAGTTCGTGACCCCGGCCCAGATCGAGCCGCGCCTCTACGACCGCACGCTTACCGTCAACGGCGTGTCCAAGGCCTATGCCATGACCGGGTGGCGCATCGGATATGCCGCCGGGCCCAAGGACCTGATCAAGGCCATGGCCAAGGTGCAGTCCCAGTCGACCACCAACCCGTCGTCGATCAGTCAGGCCGCCTCGGTCGAGGCGCTGAACGGCACGCAGGACTTCATCCCGGCCCGCGCCGAGGCGTTCCGGCAGCGTCGGGACCTGGTCGTGCGCATGCTTAACGAAGCCGACGGCATCACCTGCCACAAGCCGGAAGGCGCCTTCTACGTCTTCCCGTCCTGCGCCGGCTGCATCGGCAAGACCACGCCGGAGGGCAAGGTCATCGAGACGGACGAGGATTTCGTGACCTATCTCCTGGAAAGCCAGGGCGTGGCCGTGGTCCAGGGCTCGGCGTTCGGCATGGCGCCGTTCTTCCGGATCTCCTACGCGACCTCGATCGAACAGCTCGAGGAAGCCTGCCGCCGCATCCAGAAGGCCTGCGCGGCCCTCACATAGGCTCTCGATCCGCCGGGGGACGGGAATCCTAGGGGCTCCCCGTCCCCAAGGCCCCTTGCGCCGTTCTTCTGGGAGGCAATGTCGCAGGCGACTCCTGCGGCCGCGGTCTCAGCAGATTGCGCTCGACGCTTTCGAGATGACGGCGCATGCATTCCCTTGCCCGCCCGACATCCCGCTGTTCGATCGCGTCGACGATCTGCTCATGTTCCAGGAAGCTGTGGTGATCGGGCGCCGGGCGCAGCCGGTTGGTCCTGAGCCGGCCCCAGGTCACCGC
>JAJUFW010000078.1 GCA_029263555.1 Alphaproteobacteria bacterium | reverse complement strand
TACCCGGACAGGAGAAGCTGGCCGAACGGCTCGTCGCAAACAGCTTCGCCGACACGGTCTTCTTCGCCAATTCGGGCGTGGAGGCCTGGGAGGGGGCGGTCAAGCTGATCCGCAAATACCATTACGAGACGGGCAATCCGAAACGCTGGCGGATCATCACGGTCCAGGGCGCCTTCCATGGCCGCACGCTTACCGCCATCGCCGCTGCGAAGCAGGAGAAGCTGATCAAGGGCTTCGGTCCGCTCGCCGACGGCTTCGACCAGGTCGCCTGGAACAATCTGAACGAGCTTCGGGCCGCGATCACGGACGAGACCGCCGCCATCCATGTCGAGCCGATCCAGGGCGAAGGCGGGCTGAGAGCCGTGCCGCTCGACTATCTGCGAGAGCTGCGGCGCATCTGCGACGAGTTCGGGCTGCTCCTGTTCTTCGACGAGATCCAGTGCGGCTTCGGCCGGACCGGCAAGCTGTTCGCCCATGAATGGGCCGGCATCCGGCCCGATGTCGTCTGCACCGCGAAGGGCATCGGCTCGGGCTTCCCGATGGGGGCCTTCCTCGCGACGGAAAAGGCTGCGGTCGGCATGACGCCGGGCAGCCACGGGACTACCTTCGGCGGCAATCCGCTGGCCATGGCCGTCGGCAATGCCGTGCTCGACATTCTCCTGGCGCCGGGATTCCTCGAAGAGGTGCAGCGGGTCGGCGAGATCCTGGGGCGGCGCCTGCAGGAGCTGGTGGACCGCTATCCCTCCGTCTTTTCCGAGCTGCGGGGCGCCGGCCTGATGCGCGGCCTCCGTGCCGTGCCGCCCAATTCCGAGATCATCGACGAGCTGCGGGCGGCCGGCATGCTGACCGTCGCGGCCGGCGACAATGTCATCCGCCTGCTGCCCCCGCTCATCATCAAGGAGCCGGAAATCGATCTGGCGCTCGAAATTCTGGAAACGGTCGCCGCCCGCCGGGCGGCAACCGGCGCGCAGGTCGCCAAGGCAGGCTGATATCATGGCTGAAGTGAAGCATTTCCTCGACCTCCACGAAGTCGACCGGGGGACGCTCCGGGACATTCTGGACCGCGCCGCCGCGGTCAAGCGCGACGACCCCAGGGGGGAGCGCGACAAGCCGCTGCGCGGCAAGACGCTCGCGCTCATCTTCGAGAAATCGTCGACCCGTACCCGGGTGTCGTTCGAAGTCGGGATGAAGCAGCTTGGCGGCGAGGTCATCCAGCTGTCGGGCGACCAGATTCAGCTTGGCCGGGGAGAGACCATCGCCGATACGGCGCGGGTGCTGTCGCGCTACGTCGATGCGATCATGCTGCGCACCTCCGGCGACGAACGTCTGCGCGAAATGGCGGAACACGCGACCGTTCCGGTCATCAACGGCCTGACCGACACGAGCCATCCCTGCCAGCTCATGGCGGACGTGATGACGTTCGAGGAACGCAAGGGCCCCATCGCCGGCAAGGTCATCGCCTGGTCGGGGGACGGGAACAACGTCGCCCGCTCCTTCATCCGCGCGGCGGTGCAGTTCGGTTTCGAGCTGCGCCTCGCCTGTCCGGAAGAACTGGCGCCGCCTGCCGACCTCATCCGCTGGGCCAACAGCAATGGCGGCCGCGTATCTGTCGGCACCGACCCGGACAGCATGGTGCGCGGGGCCGACTGCGTGGTGACCGATACCTGGGTCTCCATGGGCGACAAGGACGCGGCCAGCCGCCACAATCTGCTGCGGCCCTACCAGGTCGACGAACGCCTGATGAAATTGGCCAATCCGGACGCCATTTTCATGCACTGTCTGCCGGCCCATCGGGGCGAAGAGGTGACGGACGGTGTCATCGACGGGCCGCAATCCGTAGTGTGGGACGAGGCGGAGAACCGCCTCCACGCCCAGAAGGGAATTCTTCTCTGGTGTCTGACGTGAATGCGGGGACGCTGACGACCGACGACGTCGTTCAGCCGTTCCAGATCGAGAATACCGGTCTGCGCGGCCGCATGGTCCGGATGGGCCCCCTCCTGGACGAGATCCTGGGCAGCCATGCCTATCCGGAACCCGTCGCGCAGATGCTGGGCGAAACGGTCGTGTTGGCTGCCATCCTGGCCAGCGCGCTCAAATATGACGGCGTCTTCACGCTCCAGACCAAGGGGGACGGGCCGGTCGCCTTCATGGTCGCGGACGTCACTTCGGGCGGCGATATCCGCGGATATGCGCGCTTCGACCGGGAACGGCTTGCCGCGGCGCCAGCCACGGGCGTTTCGGGGCTGCTGGGGCAGGGGCATCTCGCCTTCACGGTCGACCAGGGCGAGCATACGGAGCGCTACCAGGGGATCGTCGCCCTTGCGGGTGAGAGCCTTGCGGAATGCGTCACCCATTATTTCCGGCAGTCCGAGCAGCTCCAGACCGGGATCAAGCTCGCGGTCGGCCGCCAGGGCGGGCACTGGCGCGGCGCCGGGCTGATGCTCCAGCGCATGCCCGACCCGAGCCACGCGGCGCCCGCTTCCGACCGGGAAGACGACTGGCGGCGGGCGATGATCCTGATGGACAGCGCGACCGATGCCGAGCTTCTGGACCCGGCGCTGCCGTCGAACGACCTTCTGTTCCGCCTGTTCCATGAGGACGGGGTGCGTGTGTGGGCGCCGTCGGCGCTGCGGGCGAAGTGCCGGTGCTCTCGCGACCGGGTCGCCGGCGCTTTGGCGGGTATTCCCCGAAGCGAGCTGGACGACCTCAAGGTCGACGGACATGTCTCCGTCACATGCGAGTTCTGCAACCGGACCTACCGGTTCGACGATGCCGATCTCAACGCCATTGACGAGCAGCGCTGAGGCAACGATCCTGCCGGCTCCCAGAGGGCATCCGCTCTCCATCTTCCCGAAGATCTGCCCGATTTCTCGAGGAGCTTGACCGGACCATGCTGCGCTGCGCCGCCCGCCGCCTTGCCGCGTTCGCCTTCGTTGTCCTTGCGGTTGCCGGCTGCGAGACGCCGCCGACCCGCGCCTTTCCGGAGATCACCTTCGCCAACCGGCCGGCGATCGGCCTCGACGTCGCGCAGGTCGAGGTGATCCAGACCTATCAGCCGACCCTCCAGGACCCCCAGATCGAGCACTTGTTCCCCCAGGTTCCGAGCCAGGTGATGCAGCGCTGGGCGCGCGAACGGATCCGGCCGATGGGAATGGCGGGTGTCGCCCGGGTCTATATCGAGCAGGCGAGCGTCCGGTCCGACCAGCTTGCCCGCACGCCCGGCCTCCAGGGCCTCTTCACCGTGGACCAGGCCGAACGCTTGACCGCGAACTTCGCCATCCGCCTCGAAGTCCAGACGCCGTCGACAAGCGGCTACGCCACGGCGTCGGTCGAACGCACGACGACGGTTCCGGAGAACGCGACGCTGGCCGAGCGCGAGGAGATCTGGTTCCGGCTGACCGAGGATGCGATGGAGGACCTGGACGCCCGCATCGAATCGGCGATCCGGTCGAATCTGAGCCTGTTTGTCCGGTCCTGATCGAGCAGGCAGGCAAGCCCGGACCGGCGCCTGAGTCCGGTCAGGACGCGGCCCAATCCGCCAGTCTTCGCAGGAAGGCTGCGCCCGCTTCCATCTGGTCGCGGGTGATGAATTCGTCCGGCTGGTGGGCCTGGGCGATGTCTCCGGGCCCGCAGACGATCGTGGAGATGCCGGCCGCCTGGAAGATGCCGGCCTCGGTCGCGAAGGCGACGACGCCGGTGCCATTGGCGCCGGTGAGGCGGCGGGCCAGCATTTCCGCCGCGCCGTCCCGTTCCGGCTGGAATACCGGCACGGAGGCCAGCGGGACGGTCTCGATCGCGCCCTCCGGGTGTTCGTCCCGAAGCGTCGGCAGCGCCTCCTCCTCTATGAAGGTGGCGATCCGGCGGTAGATCGCCTCCGGGTCGTCGCCGGGATGGGTGCGGAATTCCCAGCGGAAACTGCACTTGCCGGGGATGATGTTGACTGCGGTGCCCCCCTCGATGGTGCCGATGTTGAACGTGCTGTAGGGAGGCTCGAAACGGCTGCCCAGGATCGGCGCCCGGCGGCGCCCCGCGGCCTCCCGCGCGATGTAGTCCAGCACCCGCACCGCGTGCAGGATGGCGTTGGCCCCGTGCTGCGGGGCGCTGGAATGACCGGCGCGGCCGCGGACCGTGGTGCGGTAGCCGTTGATGCCCTTGTGGGCATTGACCGGGCGCATCATCGTCGGCTCGCCGACGATCGCGATCTCTGGCCGCGGCAGATGCTCCAGCATATGGGCGACCAGGGCGGGGGCGCCTAGGCAGCCGATTTCCTCGTCATGGGAAAGGGCGACATGCACGGGCCGCCGGAGCGGGCGGTCCTTGATCTCCGGCAGCAGCGCGAGGCACAGGGCGACGAAGCCCTTCATGTCCGCGGTGCCGCGCCCGAACAGCTTCCCCGAACGCTCGCTGAGGGCGAAGGGATCGCTGGTCCAGGACTGGCCGTCCGTCGG
The DNA here is from genome assembly GCA_029263555.1 of Alphaproteobacteria bacterium. Lineage (GTDB taxonomy): Bacteria > Pseudomonadota > Alphaproteobacteria > DSM-16000 > Inquilinaceae > JAJUFW01. The sequence continues at coordinate 4,884 of JAJUFW010000078.1, read as the reverse complement.
CACCACGTCGGTGTGTCCCGACAGCACGACGCCGCCCGACACGGAGGGGCCGACCGTGGCGTAGAGGCTGGCCTTGCCGTCCGGTCCGGGCACGATGGTGGCGGCGATGCCGTGACCGGCAAGATACGCCTCGACCCAGTCGATCAGGGCGCGGTTGGACCGGGCGGAAACCGTATCGAACGCGACCAGCCGGGCAAGGATGTCGATGGCCGTGAGATCCTGGGGCATGTCGGCGACGCGGGGGCCGCCTAGCCCTTCAGGCCGATCATGGCCAGGAATTCCCGGCGCGTCTTGTCCTGCTCCCGGAAGGCGCCCAGCATCGTCGACGTGACCATCGTCGAGCCGTGCTTGTGCACGCCGCGGGTGGTCATGCAGTTGTGCTGGCTCTCGATGACGACGGCCACCCCGCCGGGGCGCAGCACCTGGTCGATGGTGTTCGCGATCTGCGCCGTCATCTTTTCCTGGATCTGCAGGCGCTTGGCATAGGCGTCCACGACCCGCGCCAGCTTGGAAATGCCGACGACCCGCTTGTTGGGCAGGTAGCCGATATGCGCCTTGCCGATGATCGGAACCATGTGGTGCTCGCAGTGGCTTTCGAACTGGATGTCCCGAAGGACGACCATTTCGTCATAGCCCTCGACCTCGCCGAAGGTTCGTTGCAGCAGTTCCACGGGGTCGGTGGCATATCCCCGGAAGAACTCCTCATAGGCCCGGACCACCCGCTCCGGCGTGCCCAGCAGTCCCTCCCGCGTCGGATCCTCGCCGGCCCAGCGGATCAGCGTCCGGACGGCTTCCTCCGCCTCGCTCCGCGTGGGGCGGTTCTGTGGCTCCAGGATAGTGACGGCCCCGATTTCCGGCGCGCGAGATTGTTCGTTCTTGTTGGCTTCTTGGGCCACGGGCAGGTCCTCCGGAAACGGATGTCAGTTCACGCGCGCGGGTTCGTGGGGGCTGTCCAGCGAGAAGGCAGGGATCGCCACGTCGAAACGATCTCCGTCTATGGTCTCCATCTCGTAGCTGCCGACCATGATTCCGGACGGTGCGTTGAGCGGCGTGCCGCTCGTGTACTCGAAGCTTTCGCCGGGCGACAGAATCGGTTCCTGCCCGACGACGCCTGGGCCGCGGACTTCCTGCCGTCGCCCCAGGCTGTCGGTGATCTTCCAGTGCCGCTGGCGAAGCTGGACCGTCTGCTGCCCCATGTTCTCGATTCGGACGTGATACGCCCAGACGTAGTGGCTGTCCGACGGCGAGGACTGGTCCTCCAGGTAGACCGGTTCGACCGTTACGCGAATCGAACGCGTTTCTGCGGTGTACATCATGGAACTCTGCCCCACGGGAGGCCGGACATCGCCTCGACAGGCTAAATATACGGCGGCCGCCAATGGTGTCCAGGCATGAGCAGAGGCAATCCCGCAGGCCGGATGGCCTGCGGGGCGGAGATACGGTTTTAGCCTGGGATCCGGTCCGGGAGCTCCCGCGCTTCAGCGCCGCAGGAGCTCCGGTCGCGCGTCTACTGGAAGCGGATTTCGGCCCGGCGGTTGGACGGTTCGCGGACGCCGTCCGGGGTCTGCACCAGGAGCTGGGTTTCCCCGCGGGTGTCCGTCGTGATCTGGTTTGCCGGAATGCCCGCCGATACCAGCGCCTGCCGGATCGCTTCTGCGCGCCTCGTGCCCAGACGCAGGTTGTATTCGTCTGCCCCGGAAGTGTCGGTGTGGCCGACGATGGCGATCTGCGACAGGCCCGAGGCCTGGAAGTCGCGGACCACCTGGTCGATGATCGACCGCCCGGCCTCCGTGATCTCTGCCCGGTCCCAGTCGAAGAACACGAAATAGACCGAAGGCGCGCCAGCCATCGCCGGCGTCATGACGCCCTCCAGGGTTTCGAGCGCCGCGTAGAATTCGTCCCGGCAGGCCGCGATATGGTCCGGCTGTCGGTTCTCCTCCTGCTGTTCGACCCAGCAGTCGAACTTCGCCTGGGCGACGGCCGCTTCGACCGGATGATTCTCGCGGGCCCCGCCGTCCAAAGCGCTGACCAGCCGCGCGCGGGCTTCGGTCAGTTCCGGAAGCGCGTCCTGCGGCAGGTCCCAGTCGGCCAGGTTCTCGGGCGGAACCGCCTGGCCCTGGGCCGCGAGCAGCCCCTTTTCGGCAAAGTAATCGGCATCGGTCCAATCATACATCCGGACCGATTCGAAATTCGCGAAGTCACGATACTCAAGCGCCAGACGACTTGTAAACGCGTCGCCGGTTGCTTCCGTCCTGTTGATTTGGTCGACCGGCATTCCGGTACATCCGGCGAGCATGGTGACCCCCGTCATAACGCTCATGTAACGGACTACGTTCATAAGTATTACTCCTCTCGTCCCCGTGCGAGCGTAAGGCCGGAAACTTGATTATTGTTCCCGCCGGAAGCTGCATACCCGAGGCTGATCACGCGTCCCCCTGCCGCCGCGGCATCGTCGGGATCGTGAGTGACGAGGAGCGTCGGCAGCGCGCGCCGGCGGGCGTGCCCGAAGACGAAGGAGCGCATCCTGGCGCGCAGCGGCGGATCCAGCTTCGAGAACGGTTCGTCCAGGAGCAGTGCCTGGGGGTCGGCCAGAAGCGTGCGCATCAGGGCGACCCGGGTTCGCTGGCCTCCCGACAGCGTCGCCGGATCGCGATCGCCGAACCCGGGCAGCCCGGCTTCGGCAAGCGCCGACTCGATTCTTGCCCGGCGTTCCGCCCGGCCGCGGATCCGGGCCGGCAGCGCGAAGGCCAGATTGCCCGCGACCGATAGATGCGGGAACAGCAGGTCGTCCTGGAACAGGATTCCGACCCGGCGCTGCTCGGGGGGCAGGCTGCCGATGTCCCGGCCGTTCAGGAAGATCCGCCCCTCGGGCTCGAAGGCGGGGGCCAGAGTGCCGCAGACGAAATCGAGCAGGCTGGACTTGCCGCTGCCGCTCGGTCCGGTCAGGGTCACGATCTCGCCGGCCGGAACCGTGAGGGTCAGGGAAGGGATGAGCGTCCGGCCACCAAGACGCAGGGCGACCCCGTCCAGATGGAGCCCGGCGGCCGTCATGGATGCATTCCCCGCCGATTCCGGAACGCGAGCGCCGGTCCGGCCAGCGCGGCCACGAACATCAGCAGCGGCAGGCCCATTTGCACGAAGGCGTAGACTCCGACCACCCTTCGGTCGGCGCCGGTCGAAAGCCCGACCGTTTCGGTGGTGAGCGTCGGAAGCCGTCCGGCCCCGGCAAAGAGGGTCGGCAGATACTGGGCGGCGCTGACCGAAAAGCCGATGGCGGCGGCGAAGCATATCGGGCGCAGCATCAGCGGGAGCTTGACCCGGAGAAAGATGCGGCCCGGCGTCGCGCCCAGGCACGCCGCGATGCGGGCGTAGCGCGGATCCAGCGCGCGCCAGGGATCGGCGAGCGCCAGGAACACATAGGGCAGGACGAACAGGAGATGGCTCCAGATCAGCGCGGCCCAGGTGCCGTCGAGGCGGGTCAGCGACAGGAAGACCTGAAGTCCGAACAGGAAGGCGATCTGCGGGACGAGGAGCGGCAGGTAGAGAAGCCAGGCCGCGCCCCGTCCCGGGCGTATGCCCGCCCGATGCTCGTGCTCCAGGCAGCCGAGCGCCAGGAGCAGGGCGGCAGCGGTCGCGCCCAGGCCGGCCGTAACCGTGACTAAGGTGGGATGGCCAAGGCCGGGAAGGCTGCGCGCCCAGTGGTCGGGCGTGAACGCGGCCGGCAGCGGATCGGGATAGCGCCATCGGTCGGCGACCGACCAGAGGCCGAGCGCGGCAAGGCTCAGGAGCGCCAGGGCCAGCGCGGCCGTCGATAGGCCGGCGATGGCCCGTCCGAAGGCCCGGCCGCCGCCCCGCCGGCCGTTGGCCAGGATGTGGGCCGTGGACCGGAAGATCAGCCTTTCGGCCGCCCAGGCGCCGGCGATCGAGACGACGACCAGGCCCAGCTGCAGGACCGCGCCCGCCGCCGCCATGAAGCGCATCCGGAGATCCGGATCGTTGAACCAGTCGAACACCAGGACGGCCAGGGTCGGTGGCGTCGTCGGGCCGAGGATCAGGGCCATGTCGACCACGGACAGGCCGTAGGCAAGGACGGCGAAGACGGGCAGACGGATCAGCGGATAGAGCTGCGGCAGGACGACCTTCCCCCACGCCGTGACCGGGCCGTAACCCATGGACCGGGCCGCCCTCAGGCTGTCCCTGACCCTGGTCTGGCCCATCGCCGCCAGCGCCATCAGCATCAGGAACGGCGTTTCCTTGAGCACGAGGCCGAGCACCAGGGCAAGTCCCCACGGGTCGTTGACGAGGAGGATGTCCGGCGGCCGGTCGCCGCCCGAGAGGGAGGCGGCCACGCGGAACAGCCATCCGCTCGGCGCGATGACGAAGGCAAGCCCGATGGCGAGCGCGGCGTGCGGCACGGCCAGCATCGGCGCGATGAGCCGGTGCGCGATCGCGAAGGCCCGGCTGTCGCCCCAGGCGGCCAGCACGCCCATGGCCAGGAACAGCGCCAGCAGCGTCGACGTCCAGCCGGTGAAGAGCGCGAGCCCGACCGCCTTGCCCAGGCCGGGAGCCTGGATCAGCTCGCGCCAGGGCTGCAGGCTCGTGCGGGTGCCCCCGAGCGCGGGCAAGAATCCGAAGGCGGGTCCCCAGGTCCCGGCAAGACCCAAGAGAACGGGCAGCAGAAAGATGGCGAGCGTGAGCGCCGGCGCGGCGCCGAGCCAGCGCGGTTCCGGACTGGCGCCCCGCTGCTTCCGTCGCTCGGAACCGGGCAGGGGCCCCTCAAGCGTCAGCGGGCGTAGCGGCGCTGCCATTCGGCCTCGATCGCCTCGGTCCAGGACGGATGCGGCTCGGGCAGGGGCGTGCCCAGCTCCTCCGGCGTCAAGCCGG
>JAJUFW010000138.1 GCA_029263555.1 Alphaproteobacteria bacterium | reverse complement strand
GGAGAGTTCGGGGTTCTATAGCCCGCCCACTCCCGGCTGCCCAGCTTCCGGTATGCACCTCCGGTTGCCAGCGCCCGCTCCGTTTGCCATGCTTCCTTCATCGGGTTCGACGCGGATGAACGCGTCCGCAGGAGCTTGCCCGCATGTTTTACGATATTGCTGCGCAGATTGCGGGCAATCCTGCCCAACTCCACTATGGCGTCGCGGTCGCCGATTTCGATCAGGACGGGGTTTTCGAGATTTTCGTGGCCGGCTTCGGCTGCCCCTCCCAGGTGCTGAAGTGGGACGGCGAGGCGCTGTTCGACATCGCCGATGCCGAGCTTGCCGACCCGTCCCGCCTGTCCATCGGGGTTGCGGCCGGCGATGTCGACGGCGACGGCCGGGAGGAGATCTACGTCCTCAACACCGATACCTTCGCCGGCCCGAAGCGCGTCGGGGACCGGCTTTTCTCCTGGCACGACGGACACTGGGTCGATCTGTTCTGCCTGCCAGAGAACCGGCGGATGCTCAACGTCACCGCCGGGCGCTCGGTCGCGTGCATCGACCGTTGCGGGACCGGCCGCTACGGCTTCGTGGTCGCAAACTATGGCGGGCCGTTCCGCCTTTACGAGCTGGACCAGGGCCGGCTTGCCGACCTTGCCCCGCTGGCCGGGATCGACGGCATAACCGGCGGCCGGGCGCTGACATGCCTGCCGATCCTGAGCGAGCGCACGGACATCTTCGCCGTCAACGAGAACGGTGCGAATTTCCTGTTCCGCAACGACGGCTCCGGCCGATTCGAGGAGGTGGCGCTGGATTGCGGGCTGGCCGACCTGGCGCAACACGGGCGGGGCGTGGCGGCGCTCGACGCCAACGGCGACGGCCGGTTCGATCTCGCCTACGGCAATTGGGAAGGGTCGCACCGGCTGATGGTCCGGGGACGGGACGGCGTCTTCCGCGACATCGCGCCGGAGGACTATGCCCTCCCGTCCCGAGTCCGGAATGTGATCGCCGCCGACTTCGACAATGACGGCCACGAGGAGATCTTCTTCAACAATATCGGCCAGCCGAACCGCCTGTTCGGGTGGCGGGACGAGGAATGGAAGCGCATCGACATCGGCGCCGCGGCGGAGCCGCGCGGGCTGGGCACCGGGGCGGCGGTGGCCGACATCGACGGCGACGGCATTCTGGAACTGCTGATTTCACACGGCGAGGCGGGGGTACAGCCGCTCACGCTCTACAAGGCGCGGTCGAACGACAACAACTGGCTGCGCGTCATGCCGCTGACCCCGGTGGGGGCGCCGGCGCGGGGCGCGGTCGTCCTCTGCCATGCCGGCGACCGGCAGATGGTGCGGGCGATCGACTGCGGCAGCGGCTATCTGTGCCAGATGGAGCCGGTCGCGCATTTCGGGCTGGGCCGGGCGATGCGCGCGGATGCGGTGGAAGTCCGCTGGCCGGACGGCGTGCGTATTCGAATGGAGGGCGTCGACGCCTGCCGCGAGATCCGAGTAGCCCACCCGACCAGCACCGATCGCCTGCGGACGACCGGGACGTAGCCGCATCTTGCGGGGAGGACGAGCCCCGTGCCGTTAGTGGGCCCCTTCGACATGCCCCCTGGCAACGCTCCGTTCCCCGGGTAAACTGCCGTCCCGAGAAATGAATTACCCAAACAGGGGAGCGCTTTCGTGGAAATCCGTAATCCGTACCTCATGTTTCTGGGCGACGCGCCCGATCAACTTGCGGCGAAGACGGCGAACGGCGTGCGCCAGTGGCGCCCCGAATGGTGCCTCGGCCAGCTGCGCCTCGAAGGCTGCAAGGCCGATATCGGCCTTCCCGACATGACCCTGGAGGAGGCCGCCGGGAAGGGGGCGAAGACGCTGGTGATCGGCGTCGCCAACCGCGGCGGCCGGATCGGCACGTCCTGGGTGGATACGATGCTGAAGGCCCTGGATCTCGGCATGGACATCGCGTCTGGCCTCCACAACAAGGTGGCCGACATTCCCGAGGTCGCCCGGAAGGCGGCCGAGCTGGGCCGATCGATTTTCGACGTGCGGCATCCCGGCCGGGATTTCGAGGTCGGCACAGGTGCAAGGCGCCCGGGCAAGCGGCTTCTGACCGTCGGCACCGACTGCTCGGTCGGCAAGATGTTCACCAGCCTTGCGATCGAGAAGGAGATGCGGTCGCGGGGCATCAAGGCGGACTTCCGTGCGACCGGCCAGACGGGCATCCTGATTGCCGGAAGCGGCGTTTCGGTCGATGCCGTGATCTCCGACTTCATCTCCGGCGCGACCGAGTTCCTTGCCCCTGCCAACGACCCGGACCATTGGGACCTGATCGAAGGGCAGGGCTCGCTGTTCCATGCGTCCTATGCGGGCGTGTCGCTGGGGCTGCTGCACGGGGCGCAGGCGGACGCCCTGGTCCTGTGCCACGAGCCGGGTCGCCCGCATATGCGGGGCCTTCCGCATTACAAGCTTCCCGAAATCGACGAGTGCATCGCGCTGAACGAGCGCTGCGCCCGGCTGACCAATCCCGATGCGCGGGTCGTCGGCATTGCCTGCAACACCTCGGCCCTGTCCGAGGAAGAAATGCGGCGGGTCCTGGGGGACCTCTCCGACCGCTTCGGGATGCCCGCCGTCGATCCGGTCCGCACCGGCGTCGCCGCGATCGTCGATCGGCTGGTCTAGACCGGCTGGGAAAGGGAGTCCGTCATCATGCCCCGCACCCTGACACTCCGGCCGGTATCCTGGCCGATCCGCGGAAAGTTCACGATTTCCCGCGACAGCGTCACCTCGGTCGACGTCATCGTGGTCACGATCGAGGAGAACGGCCGCCGCGGCCAGGGCGAATGCCGCCCCTACGGCCGCTATGGCGAGACGGTGGGCAGCGTGAGCCGCCAAATCGAGAATGTGCGCCGGGAAATCGAAGGCGGGATCGGGCGGCAGGAGCTGCTGTCGCTGCTGCCGGCCGGGGCCGCGCGGAACGCCGTCGACTGCGCGCTCTGGGATCTGGAAGCGAAGCTTTCCGGACGCCCGGTATGGCAGCTTGCCGGGCTCCCGGAACCGGGACCCGTGACGACCGCCTACACGATCAGCCTGGGTTCGGTCGAGGAAATGGGCGAGATGGCGAGGCAGGCGTCCTATCGGCCGCTTCTGAAGCTGAAGCTGACGGGCGACGGGGATCTGGAGCGTGTCCGGGCGGTCCGGTCCAATGCCCCGGACAGCCGCCTCGTCGTCGATGCGAACGAGGCCTGGACGATGTCGCATCTGAGGGAGTTCGGGCCGGCCTTCGCCGAACTCGGCGTCGAGATGATCGAGCAGCCGCTGCCCGCCGACAAGGACCAGGACCTGATCGGCATCGACTGTCCGATCCCGCTCTGCGCGGACGAAAGCTGCCACGATACCGCCAGCCTCGACCAGCTTCGGGGCAAGTATTCGATGATCAACATCAAGCTGGACAAGACGGGCGGGCTGACCGAGGCCCTTGCCCTGCGCGATCAGGCGCGCGCCGCCGGGTTCCGGATCATGGCCGGCTGCATGCTGGCCAGCTCGCTCGCCATGGCGCCGGCCGTGCTGGTCGCCCAGGGCGCCGAGGTGGTCGATCTCGACGGGCCCCTGCTTCTGGCCCGGGATCATGACCCGGCCCTGCGGTTCGAGGGCACGACCATCCTGCCGCCGGAACCGGCTCTCTGGGGCTGAAGCCCGTTCCTGGCCGAAGAAGGGGAGGAACCTCCCGGCCGGGGCCCCGGTTGAATGGGTGGGTCGGATGCCGCCGGCATCCTCTAACCATTCACACCAGCCAGAGGGTTTCCATGCAAACCAACCGCGAGGCCGATATCCGCGTCCTCAACAGCCTGATCGAGACGACCGTCGACAGCATCAACGGTTACCGCGACAGCGCCGAACACACGGACGACGCCGATCTCAAGGCGATGTTCCGCACCCGGGCGGGCGAGCGCGAGAAGGTCGCAAGCGAGCTCAGGGCCAAGGTGAGGGAACTGGGCGGGCAGCCGGAGGACGAGGGAACGATGCTGGCCAAGGCCCATCGGGCGTTCCTGGACCTCAAGAGCATGATCGGCAGCGACCGCAAGAGAGTGATCGAGGAGGTCGAACGGGGCGAGGACCACATCAAGGACAAGTTCGAGGCTGCGATGCGCAGTACCGAAATCTCGCCCGATACCCAGGCCGTGATCCGGACCTGCTACGGCAGCGTGAAGGCCGGTCACGACGAGGTCAGCGCCATGAAGCACGCCCAACAGCGCTAGGGCGCGGGGGCTGTTCTCCGTTCTGTCGATGCGGGCGTTGAAAGGCGCCCGCATCCGCCGCTCCCGGCATCGCCGCAGGATTCATTGGGCAGACATATCCGATCTTGCAATTGTTCCGGGCAATGATGTAGCTAGTCGGTTACAGGTGGCTGCAAAATGCGTGCTGCCCTATCGCCACTCGCGGACGGCGTTCCGATATGTGTCCCATCATGCCAGACGCTGCTTCCGACATTCCGCCGACATCGCCCCTCTGGTCGCCCACCGCAGTGATCGAATGGCTGGTCATGACCGGCTGGAGGCAGCGCGACACCGCGGCCCTGATCATGGAGATCGGGGAACGCCTGCTGGCATCCGGACTGCCGGTCTGGCGGATCTTCTGCACCGTGCGTTCGCTCCACCCGCAATATTTCGGACAGGCCTATGTCTGGCGCGAGGGGGCGGCGCAGGTCGAGCGTCGGCCCGGGCTCTGGGAGCTCCTGGAAAGCGATGACTACCGGAACAACCCCGTCAGCCTGGTGATCGAGCAGGGCGTCAGCCTGCGCCGCCGCCTGACGGTGCCGGATGCCGAACTCGAGCATCCGGTCCTGGTCGAGCTCAAGGAACAGGGCGTGACCGACTACGTGATTCTGCCCATGCTCTTCAGCAATGGGGAACGTTCGGCCGTCTCGTTCGCGTCCCGGTCCCCGGAAGGCTTCAGCCGGAACCATCTGCGCGAGCTGAACGACCTCGTCCAGGTCCTGGCGCTGGTGCTGGAAAGCCATTCGCTCCGCTCGACGGCGGCCAACCTGCTCGACACCTATGTCGGTCGGCAGGCGGGCAGCCGCATCCTGAACGGCGAGATCAGGCGCGGAACGGCCCGGACGATCTATTCGGCGATCTGGTATTCGGACCTGCGCGGCTTCACCGAGTTGTCGGAGGCCTATCCGCGCGAACGCGTGATTGCGGCGCTGAATGCCTATTTCGAGGCGATCACGACGGCGGTCCACGGGCGTTCGGGCGAGGTCCTGAAATATATCGGCGACGGCGTGATGGCGATCTTCCCGGTCGTCGACGGGGAGGAAGGGGCCGCGGCCGCCTGTCGTCGCGCGCTCGACGCCGCGTCGGCAGCCGAGGAGGCGATGGCCGCGGTCAATGAAGGGCGCGCCGCCGTCGGCGCGCCGATCCTGGACTACGGCATCGCCCTGCATATCGGGGAGGTGACTTATGGCAATATCGGCGCGGCGGACCGTCTCGACTTCACCGTGATCGGCCCTGCCGTCAATTTCGCCCACCGGCTGGAGCCGCTGTGCCGGACGGTCGGCCGGCGGCCGCTCCTGTCCCGCGATTTCATGGAATTCTGCGGCGCGGACCGGCCTGCGGAATATCTCGGCCGCTTCGAGCTGAAGGGGCTTGCGCAGCCCCAGGACGTCTATACGCCGGCCCGTCGGACCTGAGCCGAACCTCTGCTAGAATGGAAGCCGCCGAAAGGGCTTCCGACGGGGAGGATGACGGTGGTCGACGCGAAGGCATTTCTGGGCAGGACGATCGACCAGGCGCTCGGCCGCAGCCGGGCGGACCTCGTCATCAAGGACACCCGCTTCCTCAACGTGGTGACCGGCGAGATCGCTCAGGGCGACATCGCCGTCTGCGGCGACCGGATTGTCGGGACGTATGAGAGCTATGACGGCGTGGAGGAGATCGACGGACGGGATCTGGTCTGCGTACCGGGCTTCATCGACACCCATGTCCATTGCGAGTCGACGCTGGTCACGCCGGCGGAGTTCGACCGCTGCGTGTTGCCGCGCGGGACGACGACCGCGATCTGCGATCCCCACGAAATCTGCAACGTGCTGGGCGAGGAAGGGCTGGGATACTTCCTGGAGAGCGCCCTTCATACCGCGCTCGACCTCCGGGTCCAGCTCTCCTCCTGCGTTCCGGCGACCGGGCTGGAGACGGCCGGGGCCAGGCTGGACGCGGCCGACCTGGTCCGCCACCGCAATCATCCGAAGGTGGTCGGCCTTGCCGAATTCATGAACTTCCCCGGGGTGTTCGCGAAGGATGACGGCGTGCTGGAGAAGCTTGCCGCCTTCCAGGACGGACATATCGACGGGCATTGCCCTCTGGTCAGCGGACGGGAGCTCAACGCCTATCTCGCCTGCGGCATCCGGAACTGCCACGAGACGACCGGACCCGACGAGGCGATGGAGAAGCTGCGGAAGGGGATGCAGGTGCTGATCCGGGACGGAAGCGTCTCCAAGGACGTGCGCGCGCTGGGCCCGCTCATCGCGCCGGAGACCTCGCCGTTCCTCAGCTTCTGCACGGACGACCGCAACCCGCTCGACATCGCCGAGGAGGGGCATCTCGACCATCTCATCCGGACGGCGATTCGCCTCGGCGCGCCGGTCGCCCATGTCTACCGCGCGGCGACCTGGTCGGCGGCGCAGGCTTTCGGCCTCAAGGACCGCGGGGTGATCGCGCCCGGCCGGAAGGCCGACATCGTGCTGCTGGACGACCTCGAGACCTGCGCCGTCCACGCCGTGATCCGGGCAGGCCGTCCGGTCACGCCCGCGACATTCGAAGGGCGGACGACGGTTCGGCCGGTCGGGCTGCACTCGGTCCGTCTCGACCGCGTGGCGCCGGAGGATTTCCGGGTTCCGGCATCCGGGCCGACCGGGCCGGTCATCGGCGTGGTGCCGGGCAAGATTCTGACCGAACGGCTGACGCTCAGCCTTCCCTATCGCGACGGCATCCGCGGGCGCGACCTGGACCAGGACGTGCTGACGGTCGCCGTGCTGGCCCGACACGGCGTCAACCGCAATATCGGCCGCGGCTTCGTCAAGGGCTTCGGGCTGAAGACCGGCGCGCTTGCGTCCTCGGTCGGGCATGACAGCCACAATGTCTGCGTCGTCGGCGCCGACGACCGGGATATGGCGATTGCCGTGAACCGGCTGATCGAGATCGAGGGAGGCTTCGTCGCCGTATCCGGGGGCAAGGTGCTGGCCGAGCTGCCGCTGCCCCTGGCCGGGCTGATGAGCCTGAAGCCCTTCGAGGCGGTGGAGCGCCTTCTGCTCGATCTGCGCGCGGCGGTTAGCGCCCTCGGCTGCCCGCTGCCCGAGCCGTTCCTGCAGCT
>JAJUFW010000105.1 GCA_029263555.1 Alphaproteobacteria bacterium | reverse complement strand
GACCGAGAACAGGAAGACGCTGTCCTGGGCCTCGATGTCGTTGGTGAGGCGGGAGACGAGGTCGCCGCCCTGCAGGCGTCCGAGCCGCACCGGCGCCAGCGGTATCAGGCGGCGGAACAGCCAGCTCCGCAGCTCCGCCAGCAGGCGGAGGGTCGCGTCGTGGCCCACGATCCGTTCGCTGTAGCGGGACAGGACGCGGAGGATCGAGAGACCCCGGACCAGGGAGGAAGGGCCGAGCAGGTTGAAGCCGGCCGACGTGACGGCAAGCGCCGCCCCGACCAGGAACCAGCCGGCGACGCCGAGCAGCCCGACCCCGGCCGCGACGGTGAGCGCAGAAAGGCCCAGGGCCAGCGCTAGGCCGCGCCCCTGGCGGGCGTAGATCGGCAGGAAGTAGCGGACGAGTTTCATGCGACCCCCTGGGAGGCGGAGCGTCCGGTGCCCCCGAGATGCGGATGCGGCGTCGGCAGCACCTGGCGGCCCGCCACGCGAAGGATCCGCCCCATCCGCCCCGCCGTCGTCTCGGAATGGGTGGCGACGATCAGGGTCCGGCCGCGGGCGAAGTCCAGGATGGCGTCGAGGACCTTCCGTTCCGTGGCCGCGTCCAGATGGGCCGTGGGTTCGTCCAGGAGCAGGAGGTCCGGGCTGCGCAGGAAGATGCGGGCAAGCGCGACGCGATGCGCTTCTCCGCCGGACAGCCCGTAGCCGTGTTCCCCGATCGGCGTGGCAAGCCCGGACGGCAACCGCGCGATGCAGTCGAGGAGGCCCGCCCGCGCGGCCGCCTCCAGGACTTCCTCGTCGCTGGCGCTCGCGCGGGCAAGCCGGATGTTGTCGGCGACGGTGCCGTGGAACAGATGCGGCCGCTGGCCCAGATAGGCCACCCGCCGGCTGAGCTCTGGCCGGCCGATGGTGCGGATCTCCCGCCCGTCCAGAAGGATCGTCCCCTCATGGGCGCGCAGCCCGCACAGGGCCTCGATCAGCGTGGTCTTGCCGATCCCGCTTTCGCCCACCAGGGCCAGGGTCTCTCCGGCCATGACGGAAAACGCCGCGCCGTCCAGGACGACGCGGCCGCCGTCCGGCGTACGCAGGACGAGGCCGTCGACCGCGACCGCAATCGCGCCGGTCGCGCCGGAATCCTCCGCAACGGCGGGCGTCGCCGGTGCGCTCGATCGCGAGCCCGGAAGCTCGGGCAGGGCGTCGAAGGCCTGTGCGATCTCCGCGACGGCGGCCCTGGCCGCCGCCCGGTCGTGGTAATGGGCCGCGAACTGCCTCAGCGGCAGATAGACCTCGGGCGCCATCATGAGGCAGAAGAGCCCCGTCTCGAGCGTGAGCGGCGTCGAGCGCAGGTCGATGTAGCCGAGATAGCTCAGGCCGACATAGATCGAGACGCCGGCGATCCCCAGCGTCGCGAAGAACTCCAGCACGGTCGACGACAGGAACGCGATGCGAAGGACGCCGAGCGTGCGCCGCCGCAGCTCCTCGCTCGCCTCGCGGACCCGTTCCGCCTCCGCCTCAGCCCGGCCGTGCAGCTTGAGGGTCGTCAACCCGCGCAGCCGGTCGGCGAAGAAGCCGGAAAGGCGGGTAAAGGCCTGGATCTGCCGCCGGCTTGCCGCCTCCGCCCCCCAGCCGACCAGGGCCATGAATACCGGGATCAGCGGCGCCGAGACGAGGAACAGGGTGCCCACCAGCGGCTCGACCGGAAGGACCAGGGCGGCGAAGGCGATCGGCAGCACCGCAGCGGCGATCATGGAGGGCAGATAGCGGGCGAAGAACCCCTCGAACGCCTCGACCTGATCGACGACGGCGCTTGCGAGCACGCCCGAGGCGCGTGACCGTATCCATTCCGGGCTCCGTGCCAGAAGCGCGGCGAACAGGGATTCCCGCAGGGCGCGCTTGATCCGCTCCGCCGCGACGGCACCTGCCTCGTCCCCGATCCGGGACAGGAGCGCGCGGCCGAGGATCAGCCCGGCGATCGCCAGGATCTGCGGCAGCAGCGCGTCGCGGGAAACCCCCTCGACGATGGCGAGATGAAGCACCCGCGCCAGCAGGAATGCCTGGGCGACGAGAAGCGCGCCGGCCGCAAGCGGCGCCGCCATGGCGAGCGCAAGGGGACGCCGGGCGTCACGGCCCAGCCGCCGCATCCACGCGGCCTGATCGGCCGGGAGGCGGCGCGACGCCTTCGACGGATCGTGCTCCAGTCTGGCTTCCATCTCATCTCCGTCGGCTCGTCGGGCGATACCGGTCGGGCGGGGGCCTGAAGTTCAACCCGACCGCACGGGCAAAGTTCGTGCGCGCGCCTGATTCCGGGACGTCACGGCCATTTGACCTCGGGCGGCAGTGACATCAGGATCGCGTCGACATTGCCGTCGGTCTTCAGGCCGAACAGGGTGCCCCGGTCGTAGAGCAGGTTGAATTCGACATAGCGTCCGCGCCGGACCAGCTGGCGTTCGCGCTCCTCAGCCGTCCAGGGCAGGTTCATGCGTCGCTGCACGATGCGCGGATAGACCCCCAGGAAGGCCTGTCCCACATCCCGGGTGAAGGCGAAGTCCGCCTCCCAGTCGCCGGTATCGAGATCGTCGTAGAAAATGCCGCCGGCGCCGCGCGGCTCGTTCCGATGCTTGACGAAGAAATAGCTGTCGCACCACTTGCTGAAGCGTTCGTAATAGCCCGGGTCGTGGTGGTCGCAAGCCGCCTGCATCGCGCTGTGGAACATGGCCGCGTCCTCCTGCGCTGCCGGGCTTTCCGGGAACATCGGCGTCAGGTCGGCGCCGCCGCCGAACCAGCCTCGCGTCGTAACCAGGTGCCGCGTGTTCATGTGGACCGCGGGAACGAGGGGGCTCCGCATATGGGCGACGAGGCTGATGCCGCTCGCCCAGAACTCACCCGTCTCGCCGGCGCCGGGAATCGTGCCCCGGAAGTCCTCCGGAAAGACGCCGTGAACGGTCGAGACGTTCACCCCGACCTTCTCGAAGACGCGCCCCCTCATGATCGACATGACGCCGCCGCCTCCACCCGGGCGTTCCCAGGCCTTCCGTTCGAAGCGGCCGGGCGGAAGGTCCGAATGAATGCCCGTCAGCTCGTCCTCGAGACGTTCGAACGCGGCGCAGATCCGGTCCCTGAGTTCGGTGAACCAGGCGCTGGCGCGCGTCTTGCGGTCGTCAGGCTCGTCGGCTCGGGTCGCGCCCATCGGTGCGGGCGATGTCTGGGACATGGGGGTACTCCTCCGTGGAATGGGAAGGCCCGGTGGGCCTTGCGAGAACGAGGCCGGACACGCGATGCCCGGCCGCGAAGAAGCGCGAGGTGAGGCCGTCCTGTCGTGCCCTGAGGATGGTCCGGATCGCATCGCAGCCGAGTGCCGCCGCCAGCGAATCGAGGGAGCCGAGAAGGGCTTCGGTGACGGCCGCCCGGTCGACGAGGTCGAGCGCGATCAGGTGGTCGACCCGAAGCACCGCCCCAAGGGCGGGATCCCGATCCACCGAATAGGCATAGAGACCGACGATCGCACCCGTCTCCGCCCGCGCGGCGATCAGGCCGCGCCGTGCTTTCGCGCCCGTGCGGGCCGCCCTTGTCGCCCCGGCGGCGAACCGGCGCCATGCCGGCAGCGTGACCTCCGGCCACGCCGCGCGGATCAGGGCGAAGGCGGGCCTGATCTCCTCCGGCTGCAGGGGGGCGATGGTGAAGGTACGGGGCATGCCGGCTCGTTTACCGCGGCAGATCGCGGGCCCGCGTTGACCTGGATCAAACGGTGACGACGCCGCAACGGCCCGATCCTCCGGTGCCGCATTCCGGGCCGGAGCGCCAAAAGGTCGCTCCCCCTACCGGTTACATCCGTTCCGTTGGCGGGATATATCCTTGCGGGATCCGGAGCGCGGATCGGGAAGCGAAGGTGGACGCAAATGATGATGGCAAGATCCAATGCCCTCCGGGACGGGCCGGGCCGATGGCCTGCCGCCTCACCGCTCAACGCTTGCGCCGCCTGCGACGCCCGTCCGTTCAGCGTCTGCAGTGCCATCCATGAATGCGATCTCGGCCGTCTCGCCGCCGTTGCCGAGATCGTCGAAATCGCGCCCGGACAGACCTTCGTCGACGAAGGAGAGGCGGCCCGCCATTTCTTCAACATCACACGGGGCACCGTGAAGATCTTCAAGCTGCTGCCCGATGGACGGCGGCAGATCACGGGCTTCCTCGATGCCGGCGACTTTCTGGGCCTTGCCGTCGACCGGACCTACGCCTTCAGCGCCGAGGCCATCGACACCGTGCGGCTCTGCCGGTTCGAGCGGCCGAAGCTGATCGGCCTTCTGGACGAGTTCCCCGCGTTCGAGCGGCAGCTTCTGAAATGGGCTTCCCACGAATTGCTGGCGGCGCAGAATCAGATGCTCCTGCTCGGCCGCAAGACGGCGCGGGAGCGGGTCGCGTCGTTCCTGCTGACCCGCAACCGCCGAAGATGCCCTGGGCGCGTCGCCGGCACGCTCGTGTCCTTGCCGATGAACCGGACGGATATCGGCGACTATCTGGGCCTGACCATCGAGACGGTCAGCCGGACGATCACTCGGCTGAAGCGGGACGGTCTCATCAGGCTCCATGGCAGCGACGCGATAGAGCTGCTGGACCCCGCCGGCCTGGAGACGATCGCCGAAGGATTCGGGGCGGCCTGAACGCCGGCCGACGGGCGGAACCGGCCCGGTCAGGGCGCCCGTTGCGCGGCGTCGGGCCGCACGCTAGCGTGGCGCGCATGATCGGCGCTGAAATCGAAACCCTGATCCGCCTCCTGGCGAGGCTCCCCGGCCTGGGCCCCCGCTCGGCCAGGCGGGCCGCCCTGTACCTCATCAATCACAGGGAGACGGCCATGGCGCCGCTGGCCGAGGCGCTGGCCGCGGCCGCAGCGGCGCTCAAGACCTGTTCGGTTTGCGGCAATGTCGACGTCACCGACCCGTGCCCGATCTGCTCCGATCCGGGCCGGGACCCTGCGACGATCTGCGTCGTCGAACAACTGGCCGATCTCTGGGCGCTCGAGCGGACCCGGGCCTTCAACGGCGTCTATCACGTGCTGGGGGGCACGCTTTCGGCCCTCGACGGGGTGGGGCCGGAAGATCTGCGGGTCCCCGCCCTCGTCAATCGTGCGCGCAGGCCGGAGGTGCGAGAGGTGATTCTGGCGCTGAACGCGACGGTCGACGGTCAGACGACGGCGCACTATCTCACGGACCGGCTGGCCGAATGCGACGTCCGCATCTCGCGCCTGGCCCATGGCGTCCCGGTCGGCGGGGAGCTCGAGTATCTGGACGACGGCACGCTGATGGCCGCGCTCAAGAGCCGCCGCTCACTTTAGCCAATTTAGTGGTCGTTCCTTTTCCGTTCTCCCAATATCCATGATATCGTGTCGACTCGACGGACTCGCCGGGTGCCAACAGCCATGCCTTTCGTCTTCGATCCAATCTCCTGCCTGATCGGGCTCGTGGCCGGCGCGGTCGCGGTCTGGGTCGTGCTGCGCGGTGCCGCGGCCGGTGCGACGGCCCGGCTGCAGGTCGCGGAAGAGCAGCTGGAGACGCTGCGCGCCGAGCGGGCCGAGCACGAATCCCGGATTCTCGCCCTGCATGCCGAGCGGGCGGAGCTTTCGACGGCACTGGCGAAGGAGCGCGAGTCGACTGCCGAGAAGCTGGCCGTGCTGACCGACGCCCAGGCGAAGCTTCAGGATGCGTTCCGGGCGCTGTCCGCCGATGCGCTTGCCCGCAACAACCAAAGCTTTCTGGAACTCGCCCGCACCCAGCTCGAGGCTTTCCAGCAGACGGCTCGCACCGATCTGGAGCAGCGGCAGAAGGCGATCGCCGACCTGGTCCGGCCGATGGTGCAGTCGCTCGAGAAGATGGACGGGCAGATCCAGGAGCTGGAAAAGGCCCGGGCGGGCGCGTACGAGGGCCTGAAGACGCAGCTCGGCGCCCTGGTCCAGACCCAGGACCAGCTTCGTTCCGAGACGTCTAATCTGGTCCGTGCGCTCCGCTCGCCGAGTGTCCGCGGCCGGTGGGGCGAGATCCAGCTGAAGCGGGTTGTGGAGATGGCCGGCATGCTGGAGCACTGCGACTTCAGCCAGCAGGCGAGCGTCACCGGCGACGACAATGGCCGGCTGCGGCCCGATCTCCTGGTCCGATTGCCGGGGGGCAAGATCATCGTGGTCGACGCCAAGACGCCTCTGGAAGCCTATCTCGACGGCTGCGAGGCGACCGACGACGAGGCGCGGCGGCTGGCCATGGTCCGCCATGCGCGCCATGTCCGCGATCACATGAAGTCGCTTGGCGGGAAGGCCTACTGGAGCCAGTTCAACGGCCAGTCGCCGGAATTCGTGGTGATGTTCCTGCCGGGCGAGAACTTCTTCTCCGCGGCGCTCGAATCCGATCCATCCCTGATCGAGGCGGGCATCGACCAGTCGGTCATTCCGGCGACGCCGACCACGCTCATCGCTCTCCTCCGGGCGGTCTCCTACGGCTGGCGGCAGGAGCGGCTGGCCGAGAACGCCCGGCACATCAGCCAGGTCGGCCGGGAACTCTACGAACGGCTGACGACGATGGGCGACCACATGGCCGCGCTCGGCCAGCAGCTCGGGCGCAGCGTCGACAGCTACAACAAGGCCGTCGGCTCGTTGGAGAGCAGGGTTCTGGTGACCGCGCGCCGGCTGAAGGATCTGGACGCGGCACCGGAGAATGCCGAAATCAGGGAACTCGCGCCCATCGACCGGATGCCGCGTCATCTCCAGGCGCCGGAGATGCGGGCTTTGGCTCCGGCGGCCGAAGATTGACGGGCGCCGGGCGGCCCCATATCTCTAGGAAATCCGTAGGAACTACGGGCGCGTAGCGCCGCGCCTGACGATACCACCCCGACATTCCGCGACGTCCATGGCCAAGCTCAACATCATCATCGCGCCCGACCCGGTGCTCAAAACCAAGGCCCGAAAGGTCGAGAAGGTCGACGACCGCATTCGGAAGCTCATGGACGACATGCTGGAGACCATGTACGCGGCCCCGGGCGTGGGGCTGGCTGCGCCTCAGGTCGGCGTGCTGGAGCGGGTGATCGTTCTCGACGTCGCCGGGAAGGATGAGGAGCCGCGGCCGATGCGGCTCGTCAATCCCGAAATCGTCTGGGCCTCGGAGGATCTGGCGGTCGCCCAGGAAGGCTGCCTCAGCATTCCCGAGCAATGGGCCGACGTGACCCGGCCGGCGGCGGTCAAGGTGCGCTACCTGGACGAGAACGGCACCCAGCGCGAGGTCGAGGCGGACGGGCTTCTTGCGGTCTGCCTTCAGCACGAAATCGACCATCTGGACGGCGTCCTGTTCGTCGATCATCTGTCGCCGCTCAAGCGCAACATGATCATGCGCAAGCTGGCCAAATGGAAGAAGTCCCAGGCGGCCTGACGGGAAAGCTCGTCTATTTCGCCGGCCCGCTCTTCAATCCGGCGGAACGGCGCTTCAACGCCGCCCTCGCCTCGCGGATAGAGGCGCTGGGCCTGCGGGTCTTCCTGCCCCAGCGCGACGGGGTCGAAAGCGACGCGGCGCTCTCCCCCGCTGACCGGCAGGCGGCGATCTTCGCGCTCGACCGGGACAAGGTGCTGGAATCGGACATCTTCCTGTTCGTGGCGGACGGACGCGTGCCCGACGAAGGGGCATGCGTCGAACTCGGAATCGCCTACGCGCAGAAACGGCTCCAGCGTCCCGGGAAACTGCTGGTCGGCCTCCATACCGATCAGCGGGCGGCTTTCGCCGGATCCAGGCTCAACGAGATGATCGCAGGCGCCCTCGACCACCTCTTTGCCGAGGAAGCGGACCTCCTGGATTTCCTGCGGCGGTGATCCTTCCCAGTTGTGCCCCGGCCACAACGCGCTAGAACAGCACCCATGAACCGACTACGTCTCGCCTTCATGGGCACGCCCGATTTCGCCGTGCCTTCCCTCCACGCCCTGATCGACGCCGGGCACGAGGTCGTCTGCGTCTATACCCAGCCGCCGCGGCCTTCGGGCAGGGGCCATCGCGAGACGCCGTCGCCGGTCCATTCCTTCGCCGCCGAACACGGGATCGCGGTGCGGCATCCGACGAGCCTGAAGACCGCGGAAGCGCAGGCGGCCTTCGCGGCGCTTGAACTCGACG
>JAJUFW010000451.1 GCA_029263555.1 Alphaproteobacteria bacterium | reverse complement strand
CCTTGTTGCCCGGCCCGCCAGGGGGAGCGAACAATCATAATATGCCGTCGGTGCCGCAGGTACAACCGAAGCGCCCTGTCGGAAGGGGCCGGGCCGACCAGGCTGCAGCGTCATGGTTAATGTTGAACCATTAACAATTGGTGACGATTGGATCGATACTGCCCGATCGGGCCCGATCCGCTTAGGATATTTCACGCTTTCCCGACCAGGTGGTTGCAGCGATATGATCGGCTTATGTCGAGATTGTGCCAGCTCCGTTAAGGATGACGCGCCCGGACGACGCTGCCCGACCTGCGGCTCCCCGCGCGTCATATTTCACCAGGAACTGCACGAGCTGGCGATCGCGCATCTCGACTGCGACGCCTTCTATGCCACGATCGAGAAGCGCGACCGGCCGGAACTGGCCGACAAGCCGGTCATCGTCGGTGGCGGTCGCAGGGGAGTCGTCAGCGCCGCCTGCTACGTGGCCCGACTCTACGGCGTAAGGTCGGCAATGCCGATGTTCCAGGCGCTGGCCGCCTGCCCCGACGCGGTCGTCATCCGCCCCAACATGCAAAAATATGCCGCGGTCGGCCGGCAGGTGCGCGCGCTCATGGACGAGGTCACGCCGCTGGTCGAGCCGCTGTCGATCGACGAAGCCTTCCTCGACCTGACCGGGACCGCGCTGCTTCATGGCGGCAGCCCGGCGCGGACCTGCGTGCGCCTTGTTCGCAGGATCGAACGGGAGATCGGGATCACCGTCTCGGTCGGGCTCAGCTACAACAAGTTCCTGGCGAAGCTGGCCTCGGACCTGGACAAGCCGCGCGGCTTCGCCGTCATCGGCCGGGCGGAAGCCCCCGCATTCCTGGCGGCCCGGCCGGTCGCCGACATATGGGGAGTCGGCCGGGCGCTCAACGCGAAGCTGGTCGCAGACGGCATCCGCACCATCGGAGACCTGCGGGAGCATGAGGAAGCGGAACTCATGCGGCGCTACGGCACGATCGGGCGGCGGCTGTGGCGCTTCTCCCGCGGATTGGACGACCGTCCGGTAGTGCCGGGACACGAGGCGAAGAGCATTTCCGCCGAAACCACCTTCGACAGCGATATCGCCGATTACGAAACCCTTCGCCGGAAGCTGTGGCCGCTTTGCGAGCGGGTGGCCGACCGGGCGAAGAGGCAGCAGCTTGCCGGCTGGACCGTCGTCCTGAAGCTGAAGACCGACCGGTTCCGGATCCTGACCCGCAGCCAGCGCCTTCCGGCCCCGACCCAGCTTGCCGAAACGCTGTTCCGCACCGCCTCCCCGCTGCTGGCGGCGGAAGCGAACGGCCAGCGCTTCAGGCTGATCGGGGCGGGTCTTGCCGACCTTGCGCCCGGAGACAGGGCCGACCCCCCGGACCTGCTCGACCCGGAAGTGGCCCGGCGCAAGGGCGTGGAAAGCGCCATCGATCAGGTACGGGCAAAGCTGGGACCGAAGGCGATCCTCAAGGGGCGCGGGTTCCAGAAGGCATGACCTGGTCCGGTTCAGCAGCCCCCGTCTTCGATCGGCTCCAGCATGTTCAAGCTCGCGCTGACGGCAAAGGTCCCGTAATCGATGATCATGTCATTGATGACGCCGTTGTCGTGGAGGCTGACCGACATCTCGTATTCGGGTACCGCCTCCCGCCGCTCCTCCGGGTAGAAGGCCAGCTCGATGGGCCAGAACGGCCGATCGAGAAGGTCGAAGCGGCCATTCTCCGCGGAAGTCTGTCCGGCGCCGATGACCGCGTTGATCTCCCGGAGCGAATCAAGACCCGATCCGTCGAACAGCAGGGCATTGAAGAAAGGCGGGCCGTCGCCGGCCTCGGCGATCTCCAGCATCTTCAGCGTATGCGCGGTCGGGAAGATCGTCCCCGGCGGCAGATCCTGCGTGACCTCCTCGGGCAGCCGGAAGGTCACCGAACCCGAACGCCCTTCCCCGTCCAGTGTGGCACGGCCCCGGACCTCCTTGTCGACGACTCCGTTCGTGGTGCTGCGTACGCTGAAGGTGAAGGCGTTGCCATCCTTCGATTCCCACGTCGCATAGACAGAGGACTGCTCGACCGCGGCGCCTTCCGCGTCGAGGAAATTCATTCGGTATCGCTGCTCGACCGTCCAGCCGTCGCAGCTGTCGCTCCACTGGAACATCATTTCCCCATTGACGTCGCTGATCGCCGTGGGGTTGGAGGTGGAGGCAAGGTCGAGTTTGTAGATCGCGCGATGCGGCACGATTTCGAACGCCGCCGCGCCGGTCGCCATGGATGCGGCCAGCACGGCCGCCAGGGCCGCCGTTCCCAGACGTGACCTGACGCATGCCGATGAGCGGGGGAACCTGATGACGCTTGGCAAACAGATGGCTCCGTATTCCGATGGAGACCCTTTCCGGTACATCAGCATAGACCGGAATTTATCCGGCCAAGAGCGATAAAATACGGCATTTCCGAGGAGATCCCATGCCAGCGACAGACCGCCCCCGCCTTCTGATCACGCGCCGCCTGCCCGAAGCCGTCGAGGCAAGGGCGACAAGCGGGTACGACGCACGCCTCAATGCCGACGACCGTCAGCTGGATCCGGCGGAGCTGGTTCGGCTCGCGCAGGGTGTCGATGCCCTGCTGGTCTGCGCTTCGGACAGGCTGGACCGGCAGACGATCGAGGACCTGCCGAAGGAAGTCCGGGCGGTCGCCACCTTTTCCGTCGGGGTCGATCACATCGATCTGGATGCGGCACGCCGGCGCGGGCTCGTGGTCACGAACACCCCGGACGTGCTGACGGATGCGACAGCCGACATCGCCATTCTGCTGATGCTGGGCGTCGCCCGCCGTGCCTCCGAGGGCGAGCGGCTCATCCGCAGCGATTCCTGGGACGGTTGGAAGCCGACCCATCTGATGGGGCGCGAGGTCACCGGAAAGCGACTCGGGATCGTAGGCATGGGACGGATCGGCCAGGCCGTGGCCCAGCGGGCCCGTGCCTTCGGCATGAAGATCCATTACCACAACCGCCGCCCGCTTCCCGAGGCCGGCGGCGCCGTCTACCACGCCCGGATCGAGGAAATGCTGCCGCAGGTGGACTTTCTCTCGTTCCACTGCCCTGCGACCCCCGAAACCCGGCACCTGCTCAACCGGGAGCGGATTGAGCTGCTGCCGGAAGG
>JAJUFW010000383.1 GCA_029263555.1 Alphaproteobacteria bacterium | reverse complement strand
TGTCATCCGGGTCGATCGTCATGGCGGCGATCGACGGCCGGCCGGGCTCCGTCTGCGCGAGCAGATGCCCGTCGGGACTGATGATCGTGCTCGCCAAGGGCGTCCGGGGATTGGTCGGCAGGGCCATGCTGAACCAGTAACCGTTCAGGCTTGCGTGGGCGCGCGCCTCCACCAGGAAGATGGGGTCGTCGGCATAGGCCGATACCAGCATGCAATCGACGGCGCGGCGGCGATAATCGTTGAAAATCTCGGGAAAGTGGATCTCGATGCACAGCGCGCAGCCGAAGCGGAAACCGTCCACGTCGAACGTCAGGGGGGCGAAGCCGGGCGTGTACCAGTCGCTGATCTCGGCATGCGAGCACAGGCGCTTGTCATAGCGGCCGGCAAGCTGCCCCTTGTCGGTGATGACGTAGAGGCTGTTGTGCGGTCGATGGGGCGGCGTCAGTCGATGATTGCTGCCGAGCACGACCCACAGCGCGAGCTCGCGGGCGAGCGCCGCCGTCGCTTCCAGCTCCTCCCGCAGGAGCTGCCAGTCGACCGCCTGCCAGTCCCCGATCTGGGATTTGGCGTAGCCCGAGGCCGCCCCCCCTCGGTGAAATGGACGATGCGCGCCCCCCGCAGCGCTGGCCTGGTGCATGAGGGCGCGAATCTGCCGTCCGTTCGCGCGGGCGTCCGAAGTGACGTGGCTATGGGCAGTCGCAAGGGTCAGGGGCCGCGAAGTCATGTCGTGAGCGTAACCGGATCGCCCCGCTCGGCGCCATCGGTTGCGGCCGGGCAGGCATCGGCGGACCCCTTTACATCCGCCCGCGGCTCGCCGACTTTGCCCGGGCCATGACCGCTGCTTCCGTCACCGCCGCTCCTCTCCCGATCGATGAAGTCCTGCCCCGGTTGAAAGAGGCTCTGGGGCAGGCCCAAGGCGCCGTTCTCCAGGCACCGCCCGGCGCCGGCAAGACAACGCGCGTGCCGCTGGCGCTGCTGGACGAAGCCTGGCTTTCCGGACGCCGGATCGTCATGCTGGAGCCGCGGCGCCTGGCGGCGCGGGCCGCCGCCCAGCGCATGGCCGATACGCTGGGAGAACCGGTCGGCCGCACGGTCGGCTACCGGATCCGCATGGAGAGCCGCATCGGTCCGCAAACGCGGATCGAGGTCGTGACCGAGGGCATCCTGACGCGCATGCTCCAGGACGATCCGGCGCTGGAGCGCTACGGTATCGTGCTGTTCGACGAATTCCACGAACGCAGCCTCAATGCCGATCTGGGGCTCGCCCTGTGCCTCGAGGCCCAGTCGGCTCTGCGGCCGGACCTGAAGCTCCTCGTCATGTCGGCGACGCTGGATGGGGGACCGGTCGCGGCGCTGATGGGCGGCGTGCCGATCGTCACCAGCGCGGGACGGGCCTTTCCGGTCGAGACCCGATGGCGGGACCGCCCGCCGCCGGAGCGGCTGGAGGCGGCGGTGGCCGACACCGTCCTGACGGCGCTCGCAGAGGAGGAGGGCGACATCCTCGTGTTCCTGCCGGGCGCGCGCGAGATCCGCCGGGTGGAACGACATCTCGCCGCTGCCGGGCTCACCGACGGTGTCGCGGTCCTGCCGCTCTATGGCGATCTCCCGCAGGAGGCGCAGGACCGGGCGCTACGGCCGCTACCGGCGGGCCGGCGCAAGGTCGTTCTTTCGACCTCGATCGCCGAGACCAGCCTTACCATCGAAGGGATCCGCATCGTCGTCGACAGCGGCCTTGCCCGGATGCCGCGCTTCGAGCCGCGGAGCGGCATGACCCGGCTGGTGACCGTCCGCGCCTCGCAGGCAGCCGCCGACCAGCGCCGGGGGCGCGCCGGCCGGCTGGGTCCTGGGGTCTGCTACCGGCTGTGGAGCGAGGCGAGCCATGGCGGTCTGCCGCCCTTCACCCCGCCGGAGATCCTGGAGGCGGACCTGGCACCACTGGCCCTGGAGCTGGCGCAATGGGGCGTCGACGACCCCGCGGCCCTGCCCTGGATGGACGCCCCGCCGGCGGCCGCCTATGCCCATGGCCGGGAGCTGCTGCGAGAGCTGGGCGCGGTCGACGGGGACGGGCGGATCACCGCCCATGGCCGGGCCATGCTGACCGTCGGGCTGCATCCCAGGCTGGCCCACATGGTCCTGACGGCCAGGGACCGCGGCTTCGGCGGGCTGGCGTGCGATGTCGCCGCCCTGCTGACCGAACGCGATATCCTGAAAAGCCGCGACGGCGACATCCGACTCAGGGTCGAGGCGCTGCACGCCTTCGCCGGGAAGCGCCCGGTCCCTCCCGAACTCGACCGGGCGGCGGCCCAGCGGGCGCTGGCCGCTTCCCGCCAGCTCCGGACGCGGGTCGCGGCAGTAGGCGGCTCGCCGGCAGACACCGGCCTTGCCGTCGCCCTTGCCTATCCGGACCGGATTGCCCAGCGCCGCCACGGCGGCGGGGATCGGACCTATCTGCTCAGCAACGGGCGGGGGGCCTATTTCCCCGAACCGGAGCCGCTGGCGGCGGAGGACTGGCTGGCCGTCGCGGATCTGGACGGTGATCGCCGGCAGGCGCGGATCTTCGCGGCGGCGCCCATCGCGCGGGAGGCGATCGAGGACCAGTTCGGCGACTTGATCGAGACGGTGGAGCAGATCCGGTGGGAGCCGCGCGAACGCGCCGTGCTGGCGCGGCGCCAGCGGCGGCTGGGAGCCCTCGTGCTCAAGGACGAGCCGTTGCAGAAGCCCGACCCCGCCCGGCTTGCCGCCGCTCTCGTCGACGGCGTCCGCCAGGAGGGGCTGTCGATCCTGCCCTGGACGCCCGAGGCCCGGACGCTTCGGGCCCGGGTCGCCTTCCTCAGGCGCGTCGAGGGAGAGGAATGGCCGGACCTCTCCGACGACTCCCTGCTTGCGACGCTCGAGGACTGGCTGGCTCCCTGGCTCGACGGCATGACGCGCGCGGCGCATCTGTCGCGCCTGGATCTTGCGGCGATCCTGGGCGAGCGGCTGGGCTGGGAAAGCCGACGCCGCCTGGACCAGCATGCGCCGACCCATCTCGTCGTGCCCAGCGGCTCGCGCATACCGATCGATTACGAAAGCGCCGAGAACCCGATTCTGGCCGTCCGGCTTCAGGAGCTGTTCGGACTGGCCGAAACGCCGCGCATCGCGGGCGGGCGCGTGGCGCTGACGCTCCATCTTCTGTCCCCCGCGCGGCGCCCGGTGCAGGTGACCCAGGACCTCGCCGGGTTCTGGGCCAGTTCCTACCGCATGGTGAAGGCCGACCTGAAGGGTCGCTACCCCAAGCATTACTGGCCCGACGACCCCATGGAGGCGGAGCCGACCGCCCGGGCGAAGCCGCGGAAGGGATAGAATCCCGACGATGCGTCGCGGACAGCATCTTGTGTGAATTTTCCTTGAAAACTACTAAGAGTGCTGTTCTTCGGACGAAAACGCCCATAGGATGATCCTGCCATCGATGGTCCGAGCGAGGTCAGTAGACCGGATGTTCCCCGAGCCGAAGCGACGTTCCCACCGTCCTTGCCGCGCCGCTTCTCCGGCTCTGCCTCCGCCGCCGTCGATCCTGCCGAACGCCTCCCCTTCCGGGAGGCGTTCGTCGTTTAGGCACCCGTCCATCCTCCCCTTCACGAGATATGGATGCATCCATGGCTAAACGTGCTTCGCGTCAGGCCTCGGCGAAAGTCCGTGCGCTCTTTACCGAACCGGCGGGCTGGAATCCGCTCGGCAGCGACGACGAGCTGAGGGACCTCAGCTACG
>JAJUFW010000040.1 GCA_029263555.1 Alphaproteobacteria bacterium | reverse complement strand
GTCGACCCTGAGGACCGCCTATCTCGACGTCGCCCTGGATCACGACTCCGGCGCGATCAGCGGAACGGTCCTGAGCGGCATCTTCGCCGGGCGGCCGCTATCCGAACTGTCGATGGACGAGTTGAAGCGGCTGCACGAGGAATGTCTTCGCGCCGATCCGCAGTCGGCGCCGATCGTGGCCGCCTTCCTGGACCGGACCTTCGGCAGTACCTGGCGGGACGAGCCGCGGGACGAGGGCGCCCGGGGCCGGTCGAACGGTCCGATGACGCGGGAGGAGGCGTTCCGGGTCCTCGGCCTCTCGCCCGAGGCGAGCGAGCAGGAGATCCGCGAGGCCCATCATCGGCTGATGAAGAAGCTGCACCCCGATCAGGGCGGTTCAGATTATCTTGCGGCGAAACTGAACGAGGCGAAGGACGTTTTGCTTGGTTAACGACATCTAAATGCCATATGGATGCCCAAGGATGAAGCCTAACTAAGCCTACGCCCGTTTTGCATCGGCACGATCCGCCAATAGGAGCGGACAGCCGATGTTTCGGGTATCCCTGATCCCCCAACCTACCAGGACGCTCTTAAGCGATGGCAAATCACGTTAGGAAGGCTGTCTTCCCGGTCGCAGGCCTTGGTACCCGATCCCTTCCGGCAACGAAGGCCGTGCCGAAAGAGATGCTCACGGTCGTCGACAAGCCCGTCATCCAATATGCGGTAGAGGAGGCAAAGGCCGCCGGAATCGAAGAGTTCATCTTCGTCACGAGCCGCGGCAAGAGCGCTCTCGAAGACCATTTCGACCGGAACTTCGAGCTCTACGACGTGCTGACGCAGCGCAGTAAGACGGCCGAGCTCGAGGCCGTGCGGGAGGCCGAACTGCCGGTCGGTCAGTTCTCCTTCGTCCGCCAGCCGGAGCCGCTGGGACTAGGGCATGCCGTATGGTGCGCCCGGCACATCGTCGGCAACGAACCCTTCGCCGTGTTGCTTCCGGACGAGGTCTTCAAGGCGGATCCGGGCGTGCTCGCGCAGATGGTGGCGGCCTATGGGCAGGTGGGCGGCAACCTGATCGCGGTCCGCGAGGTTGCGCCGGAACTCACGGCCAAGTACGGCATCCTGGATGTCGAGCACGACGACGGCCGTCTGGCCGCCGTAAAGGGCCTCGTGGAAAAGCCGAAGCCGGAGGAGGCACCGTCCAATCTATCGATCGTCGGGCGCTACATCCTGCAGCCCGAGGTGTTCGAGTTCCTGGACCGTCAGGAACGCGGGGCGGGGAACGAGATCCAACTGACTGACGCAATGGCTAGGCTGATCGGCCGCCAGCCCTTTCATGGTATCCGGTTCGAAGGCGATCGCTATGATTGCGGGGACAAGATCGGATTCGTGGCGGCCAATGTGGCCTTCGCCTTGTCGCGCCCGGAGCTGGCCGACAAGCTGAGGGAAAGCCTGGAGGCCGTCATCTGACGCCCTGAAGGGCGGCGGAGCGTCCGGCGGCGCTCTCGTCGGCAAAGGAGACCTAGGAATTGCGGATAGCGATGATTGGCACCGGCTATGTAGGCCTGGTGTCGGGGGCGTGCTTCTCGGAATTCGGCGTCGAGACCTTTTGCGTCGACAAGAACGAGGAGAAGATCGCCCAGCTCAACGAGGGCCGGATCCCGATCTTCGAGCCGGGCTTGGCCGACCTCGTCCAGAAGAACCGGGCCGCCGGCCGCCTGTTCTTCACGACCGATCTCAAGGCCGCGGTGAAGAATGCGGATGCGGTGTTCATCGCGGTCGGTACCCCGTCGCGCCGCGGTGACGGCCATGCCGACCTGTCCTATGTCTTCGCGGCGGCCGAGGAGATCGCCCACGCCCTGTCGGGATATACGGTCGTCGTGACCAAATCGACGGTGCCGGTCGGTACCGGACGGCGCGTGGCCGAGATCATCCGCCGGGTCCGGCCCGATGCCGATTTCGACGTCGCCTCGAATCCGGAATTCCTGCGCGAAGGGTCCGCGATCGGCGATTTCATGCGGCCGGACCGGGTCGTCATCGGCTGCGAAAGCGACAGCGCCGCAACCATCATGCGGGCGCTGTACCGGCCCCTCTACCTGATCGAGACACCGATCGTGATGACGACGCTCGAGACGGCCGAGCTGGCGAAATACGCCGCCAACAGCTTCCTCGCGATGAAGATCACCTTCATCAACGAGGTCGCGAATTTCTGCGAGCGGGTGGGGGCGGACGTTCACGACGTCGCCCGCGCGATCGGCCTCGACGGGCGAATCGGGTCGAAGTTCCTTCACCCCGGCCCCGGCTTCGGTGGATCCTGCTTTCCCAAGGACACCCTGGCCTTCGTGCGGTCCGGCGCCGATGCCGGCGTGCCGCAGCGCCTGATCGAGACGGTGATCGAACTGAACGACCGCCGGAAGGAGGAGATGGCCGGCCGGATCATCGACGCCTGTGGCGGATCGGTCGAGGGCAAGACCGTCGCCATCCTGGGCCTGACCTTCAAGCCGAACACCGACGACATGCGCGACAGCCCCAGCCTGTCGGTCGTTCCTGCCCTGCAGCGCGCCGGCGCGCAGATCAGGGCCTATGATCCGGAGGGGATGAAGGAAGCGGCGACAATCCTAACGGAGGTCGAATATTGCAAGGACGCCTACGACGCGATAGACGGCGCCGATTGTGTCGCCATCCTGACCGAATGGAACGAGTTCCGGGCCCTCAACCTCCAACGGGTTCGCTCGCTGCTCAACCGGCCGGTCATGGTCGATCTGCGCAACATCTATAAACCCGGGGACATGGCGGCAGCCGGCTTCGACTATTTCAGCATCGGGCGCCCCAACGTCCGCCCGGCGCAGCAAGCGGCGCCACGTCCCGTTCTGATCGCGGAAGGCAACTGAGATCATGAATACCGCCCACGTTTTCGACCCTACCGTTCTGCGCGAATACGACATCCGCGGCATCGTCGGGAAAACGCTGACCCCCGCCGATGCCCGCGCCGTCGGCCGGGCCTTCGGCACCATGGTTGCCCGTGACGGCGGGAAGGTCGTCTGCGTCGGCTATGACGGACGGCTGAGCTCGCCGGAGCTGGAAGAGGCCATGGTCGAAGGGCTGGTCTCGACCGGGCTCGAGGTGGAGCGGATCGGTCTCGGTCCCACGCCGATGCTCTATTTCGCCGTGAAGCATCTGAACGCGGCCGCCGGTGTGATGATCACCGGCTCCCACAATCCGCCGGAATACAACGGCATCAAGATGACTCTGAACAAGGGGCCAGTCTACGGTGCCCAGATCCAGGAAATCGGCCGCATCGCCGCGGCCGGCGAGTTCGTCACGGGGAGCGGCACGGCGCGCAGCCGTGCGATCGCCGACGCCTATGTCGACCGGCTGCTGGCCGATTACGACGGCCCGCGCGACCTGACCATCGCCTGGGACGCCGGCAACGGCGCGACCGGCGAGATCTTGCGTGCCCTGACCAGCCGGCTGCCGGGACGCCACATCCTGCTGTTCGACGAAATCGACGGGCGGTTCCCCAATCACCATCCCGACCCGACCATTCCCGAGAACCTGGTCCAGCTCCAGAAGGCTGTCGCGGAGAACGGCTGCGATCTCGGCATCGCTTTCGACGGGGACGGCGACCGGATCGGCGCAATCGATGAAAAGGGCCGGATCATCTGGGGCGACCAGCTGATCGCCATCTACTCTGCCGAAGTCCTCAAGGAGCATCCGGGCGCGATCATCATCGCCGACGTGAAGGCAAGCCAGACCCTGTACGACGAGATCGCCCGTCTGGGCGGCGAACCGCTGATGTGGAAGACCGGCCATTCGCTGCTCAAGGCCAAGATGGCCGAAGTCGGTTCGCCGCTGGCCGGCGAGATGTCGGGCCACATCTTCTTCGCCGACAAGTATTACGGCTTCGACGATGCGCTCTATTGCGGCGTCCGGCTGGCGGCGCTGACTTCCAAGTCCGACCAGCCGCTGTCCGCGCTGCGCGACTGCCTGCCCCAGGTCCTGAACACCCCGGAAGTCCGCTTCCAGGTCGACGAGACGCGGAAATTCGCCGTCGTCGAGGAAATCAAGGACCGGCTTGTCGCCGCCGGCGCCAAGGTCAACGCGATCGACGGCGTGCGCGTCCAGACCGAGGACGGCTGGTGGCTCCTTCGGGCGTCGAACACCCAGGACGTGCTGGTGGCGCGCGCCGAAAGCGGCACCGAGGACGGGCTCGAGCGGCTGAAGGCCCAGATCGTCGACCAGCTGGAGAAAAGCGGAATTCCGCGGCCCAGCTTCACGGGCGGCGGCCACTGACCGCCGCGACGGTTCCCGAATTCCACGCGATGCATTGCTGGCCGTCGCCGCCCGAGCGGCCGGCCGGCCGTTCCGAAGGAGGCCAAGAATGCCCGATACCCTGCTTTCCGCCGTCCGTGAGCAACTCCCGATCGCCCTTGGCGGGTTCGATCCGCGCAAGGGCCGCACGGGGCTCGTGATCGTCGACGAGGTCAACGGCTTCGCGACGGTCGGCGCCGGCAATCTCGCCCCGAAGGTGCCGAACGATCAGGTCTCCCGCATGGTTTCGGAGACCGACCGGCTGGCACGGATCTTCGAAGAGGAGGGCTGGCCGATCCTCGCCTTCCTCGACAGCCACGTTCCGGGCAAGCCGGAGCCGCCCTATCCGCCCCATTGCGAGATGGGTTCGGGCGAAGAGAATTTGGTGCCGGCCCTCGAATGGCTGGAAGACGCCCGGCATGCGACCCTCGTCCGGAAGGACTGCATCAACGGCTTCGTGGGCGCGATCGAGCCGGATGGCACCAATCGCGTCGTCGAGTGGGTCAAGGCCAATCGGCTGGAAGCGCTGCTCGTGGTCGGCATCTGCACCGACATCTGCGTCATGGACTTCGTCCTGACCATGCTGTCGGCCCGCAATCACGGGATGATGCCGACGCTGAAGGACATCGTCGTCTACGAGGCGGGGTGCTCGACCTATGACCTGCCGCGGTCTGTGGCCGAGGATCTTCGGCTGCCGTCGACCGCCGCCCATCCGCAGATGCTGACCCATCACCTGGGCCTCTATTTCATGGCCTCGCGCGGGGCGGTCCTGGCCGGTGAAGTGACGCTCTAGGCCGGGGGGTCCGGTCCCGTCGCGAATTGGGCTGCGTGACGGGACCGATTTGACTAAAATCAATGTCCGCTGAGGCCGGCCCGGCTTCAGTGCCACCCGTAATGTCGACAGCGACAGGGGGAGCATCATGAAAGCGATTTTGGCCCATATCACCGGTGGCGACGCCGATGCAGGCGTGCTGGAAAGCGCCCATGCCGTCGCCCGGATGTTCGACGGCCACGTCGAAGCGCTGCATACCCGTCTCGATCCGTCGGAGACCGGCTTCTTCTTCGGCGGAGAAGCGCTCGCGGCCAGCGTGCCCGTGCTGATGGAGGCGATCGAGCGCGATGCCGAGGAGCTCTCCCGCAGGGCGCGGGCGCATTACGACCAGTGGCGTACGACCCACGCCCTTCGCGTCGTCCAGCATCCGGCGGAGGAGCCAGGGGTCACTGTTTCCTGGCAGGAGGCGGTCGGCATGCCGCAACGCGCGCTTGCCCGGGCAGGCCGGCTCGCCGACCTGATCGTCACCTCGCGCCTCACCGACGAGCCGTCCGGGCAGACCCGGGCCGAGTTGGAGACCCTGCTGCTCGAGACCGGCCGCCCGGTGATGCTGGTCCCGCAGGGCGGACGGGTGTCGACCCTGAAGAGAGCGGTCGTCGCCTGGAACGGCAGCATCGAGGCGTCGAGAGCACTCGCCTTCGCCAAGCCCCTGCTGGCCTCGACCGAGGACGTGGTCGTCGCGACCGCGACCGAGCGCGGGATCGAGGCGTGCGATCCGGAACCGGTGATCCGCTATCTGGGCTTCAACGGGATCGGAGCCCGTTCCGTCGTGATCGACGCGACCGGCGGGCTGGGCGCCCGGCTTCTGGAGATGGCGAAGTCCAGCGAGGCCGATTTCGTCGTCATGGGCGCCTATACGCGAAGCCGGGTCCGGCAGCTGATCTATGGCAGCATGACCCGCCACGTCCTTGCCCATGCCGACCTGCCGGTGATGCTCGCGCACTGATCGGCGGGACGGGCAGGGACCGTCAGGAGGCGCCGATTCCGGCGGCCGTCCCGTTACGGGTGAAGCGGCCGGGGGCGAGCGCGTCGGCCGTGATGCCCAGCCCCTGCAGATCGTCCGGGACGGCGTCGCCGAGCAGCAGCGCGGCGGCCAGGCGCGCCATCGCCGGCGCGGTCTGGAAACCGTAGCCGCCCTGGCCGGCCAGCCAGAAGAAGCCGGGAAGATCGTCGTCGAAGCCGACGACCGGAGTCTTGTCGGCGGCGAAGGTCCGCAGGCCCGCCCAGCGGTGGCTGACGCGACGGACGGCCAGGGTGGTCGCCCGTTCCAGCCGGTCGGCGGCGATGGCCACGTCGAGTTCTTCCGGTTGCGCGTCGCAGGGTTCGGTCGGCGTCTCGTCCGCGGGGGACAGCAGCAGCTTGCCGGCGTCCGGCTTGAAATAGAAGGTCTCGCGCGTGTCGACCACGAGCGGCCAGTCGTCGACGGCATGCCCCTGGGCATCGATCAGGCAGGCCGTGCGCCGCTTGGGCGTGAGCCCGACGGCATGCGCCCCGGCCAGCGCGGCGATGCGGTCGGCCCAGGCGCCGGCCGCGTTGACGACGATCCCGGCCTCGACCGTTCCCGCCCGGGTCTCGACGCGCCATCCGCCGGCCGTCCGGGACAGGCCCGTCACCTCGGCATCCGTCAGGACGTCGCCACCTTCCCGGCGCAGGCCGCGAAGGAAGCCCTGTAGAACGACATTGGTATCGATGTCCCGGGCCTCCGGCTCGATCACCGCGCCCGTGACCCGTTCGGGCCGGAGGATCGGCACTCGGGCCAGGACCTCATCGGGCGTGAGCCGCCGGACGCCCGGCGAGAGCGCCGACACCTCTTCCGCCAGCCGGTCGAGCATTGCCGGATCCTCGTCCAGCCCGACCATCATGGTTCCGCGCGGCCCGGTGAGGGCATATCCGTCGAAATCCCGGGGCGGTCGGAAATAGAAGTCCCGGCTTCCGCTGGACAGGGCCCGCACCACCGCATTGCCGTAGGTTTCTGAGAACTGTGCCGCGGACCGGCCGCTTGCGTGGTAGCCGGGCTGCGCCTCCCGCTCCAGCACGAGAACCCGCCGCTGGGGCGCGATCGCCCAGGCCAGGGAGGCGCCGGCAACCCCGGCGCCGATGACGGCAATGTCGGCGACCTGCATCGGATCGTCCTTCGTTCAGTATCGCAAAGCGGCCCGGTCGGGGGCCTCTGTCACGCGCCCAGATAGGCGCGGCGGACCCCGTCATTGGCCAGAAGATTGGGCCCGGTATCGCTCAGCACCATGCGGCCGTTCTCGAGAACATAGCCGCGGTCGGCGATCTGCAGCGCCTGGTGGGCGTTCTGCTCGACCAGGAACACGGTCACGCCTTCCTCGCGGATCGTCCGGATGATGTCGAAGATCTGGGAGATGATCATCGGGGCGAGCCCGAGCGTCGGCTCGTCCAGCAGCAGGAGGCGCGGCCGGCTCATCAGCGAGCGGCCGATCGCCAGCATCTGCTGCTCGCCGCCCGACATGGTGCCGCCGCGCTGGCTGGACCGCTCCCTCAGGCGGGGGAAAAGGGTGAAGACGTGCTCCAGCCCCTCTTCGATCTCCCGCCGGGAGGCATAGAAGGCCCCCATCTGGAGATTTTCGGTGACGGTCAGCTCGGGGAAGATCCGCCGCCCTTCCGGCGAGACCGCGAGCCCCCGGCGCATGATCTCGTGGGTCGGCAGGTGGGTGATGTCCTCGCCTTCGAAGATGACGCGGCCGCTGCTGGCCTGGGGCGAGCCGCAGATGGTCATGAGAAGCGTGGTCTTGCCGGCGCCGTTGGCGCCGATCAACGTCACGATTTCTCCCTTCCGGACCTCGATCGAGACGCCCTGCAGGGCCTCGACGGCCCCGTAATGGGTGTGCACCCGTTCGAGCACCAGCATCAGCTTTCTCCCAGATACGCCTTGATCACCCGCTCGTCGGCCCGGACACGTTCCGGAATATCGGTCGTGATCTGCTTGCCGTGATCCATGACGAGAATGCGGTCCGACACGCCCATGACGAGGCCCATGTCGTGCTCGATCAGCAGCACGGCCACGCCATGATCGCGCCGAAGCTCGTCGATCAGGAGCTGAAGTTCGCGCTTTTCCTGGGGGTTGAGACCCGCCGCCGGTTCGTCCAGCAGCAGGAGCCTCGGTTCCGTGATCATGCAGCGGGCGATCTCCAGCCGCCGCTGATGGCCGTAGGCCAAGGTTCCCGCGGGCCGGTTGGCGAAGGCCCTGAGGCCCACCCGATCCAGCCAGAAGGCGGCGCGCTGGAGCGCTTCCTGTTCGGACCGGCGGAAGCCGGGCGTCTTGAGCAGTCCCGAAACGAGGCCAGTCTTAAGCTGCCGGTGCTGCGCGACCAGCAGGTTCTCGACGGCGGTCAGCTGCTTGAACAGGCGGATGTTCTGGAAGGTGCGGACCAGACCGCGGCGGGCCACCTGATGGCTGGGCTTGCCGGTGATCCGCTCCCCGTCCAGGACGATCTCTCCGGCAAGAGGCTTGTAGAAGCCGGAGACGCAGTTGAAGACGGTGGTCTTGCCCGCCCCGTTCGGGCCGATGATGGCGAAGATCTCGTCCCGCTTGACCGTGAACTCGACGTTGTCGACAGCGACCAGCCCGCCGAACCCCATGCGCAGGCCGGTGACTTCGAGAAGGGCCGAACTCATGTGGGCAACTCCACCTGGGGGCGGGTGGCCGGCAGCAGGCCCTGCGGTCGCCAGATCATCATAAGCACCATGACAAGCCCGAAGATCAGCATGCGGTACTCGGCAAGGCCGCGCGCGATCTCGGGCAGAACGGTGATGAGGATGGCGGCCAGCACGACGCCGAGCTGGGATCCCATGCCGCCCAGGACGACGACGGCAAGGATCAGCGCGGATTCGATGAAGGTGAAGGATTCGGGATTGACCAGCCCCTGGCGGGCGGCGAAGAAGCTGCCGGCAAGGCCGGCGAAGGTCGCCCCGAGGGTGAAGGCGGAAAGCTTGACCGCCGTCGGATTGAGGCCCAGGGACCGGCAGGCGATCTCGTCCTCGCGCAGCGCCTCCCAGGCCCGGCCGATCGGCATCCGGATGAGCCGGTTGGACACGAACCAGGTGAAGACGGCGAGGATCAGCGCCAGCAGGTACATGTAGATGACCATGTGCTGGCTCTGGTAGCTGAGGCCCAGAAGCTCGTGGAAGGTCGTGCCTCCCTCGGTCGAGGCCCGGCGGGTCATCTCGATGCCGAACACGGTCGGCTTCGGGATGCCCGAGATGCCGTCGGGGCCGCCCGTCAGCTCGGTCATGTTGTTCAGCATCAGCCGGATGATCTCGCCGAAGCCGAGAGTGACGATCGCCAGATAATCGCCCCGCAGGCGCAGAACCGGGAAGCCCAGCAGGAAGCCGGCCAGCGCGGCCATGGCCGCTGCGACCGGCAGGCTTTCCCAGAAGCCGAAGCCGAAATAGTTGTAGAGAAGGGCGTAGGTGTAGCCGCCGATCGCATAGAAGCCGACATAGCCGAGATCGAGCAGCCCGGCGAAGCCGACGACGATGTTGAGGCCGAGGCCCAGGACGACATAGATCAGTGCGAGGGTCGCCAGGTCGACGGCGCCCCGGGATCCGAAAAAGGGCCAGGCGAAGCCGATCGCCAGCAGGACGAGCATGCCGATCCGCTGCTGGCGCGGCTGCAGCTGCGGCCAGGCCGGCAGGCGGATGGCCGTCCGTCCGTTCCGGAACAGGTAGGGATGCAGGAGCTGGATCAGGAAGACGGCCGCGGAAGCCAGCACGACCTTGTCCCAGTGCGGGATCAGGGTCAGTTCGAAATTCTGCCGCTGCAGCTGCAGGCCGATGATGGGCGTTACCAGAACGGCGGTCAGAAGCGCCGCTATGGCCGCGTTCTTCAGGTTCTGAGACATCAGACTTTTTCCAGGCGGGATTTGCCGAGAAGTCCGGTCGGCCAGAAGAGCAGCACCAGGACGAGCAGGCTGAAGGCGACGACGTCCTTGTATTGCGAGGGCATGTATCCGGCGGCAAAGGTTTCGGCTAGGCCGAGCACGATGCCGCCGAGCATGGCGCCCGGAATGCTGCCGATGCCGCCCAGGACGGCGGCCGTGAACGCCTTCAACCCGGCGATGAAGCCGATGAAGGGGCTGAGCCGTCCGACCGAGAGGCCGATCAGCATGCCGCCCACGGCGGCGAGGATCGCGCCCAGCATGAAGGTGAAGGAGATGACGCGGTTCGTATCGATGCCCAACAGGTTGGACATCCCCATGTCCTGGGCGCAGGCGCGGCACGCCCGGCCCATGCGGGAATACTGGATGAACAGCGTCAGCGCCACCATCAGCACCACGGTGACGCAGATGATCGCGAGCCGCGAATAGGGCAGGACGACGGAGTAGCCCTCGCCCATCTGGATGTCGATGCCGCCAGCGATCAACTGCGGGACCGACACGTCCCGCGCGCCCTGGCCCAGCGCGACATAGTTCTGCAGCAGGATCGACATGCCGATCGCCGAGATCAGCGGAACGAGCCGGGGTCCGCCGCGCAGCGGCCGGTACGCGAAACGCTCGACGGCGAAGCCGTACCCGGCAGTGACCACGACGGAGACGAGCAGCGCTGCGCCCAGGACGATGGGCAGCGGGACGCCGCTCTGGGCGCCGAGCGCCGTCAGCGTCACGAGGCTCACATAGGCACCGATCATGTAGATTTCGCCATGGGCGAAATTGATCATGCCGATGATCCCGTAAACCATCGTGTAGCCGATGGCGATCAACGCGTAGATCGCTCCCAGGCTCAGCCCGTTGATGAGCTGCTGGGTGAACTGCGGAAGAAAGTCGGCCATGAGCGCCAGCCTGTTACGGCAACCTGAAAATCAGGACGCCCCGGGGATCCGAAGATGCCCGGGGCGTCCGTTCGGCTTCGGATCAGTTCGCCGGGACGCGCGAACCGTCGCTGTTCTGCCGGAAGACGACGAACTCGAACGACTCCAGGTCGCCCTTCTCGTTGTAGGAGACGGGGCCGAGCGGGGTTTCGAACGTGTTCGCGTGGATGTATTCGGCAACCGCGCCCGGGTCGGTCGTGCCGGCGCCGGCGATGCCTTCGGCGATGATCTGGACGGCGGCGTAGGCCGGCAGCTGGAAGGCACCCGCGGCGTCGCGGTTCTTCTCCTGGAAGGCCTTCACGATCTCGGCATTGGCCGGGTTCTGGCTGAAGTCGGCCGGTAGGGTCATGAGCATGCCTTCCGAGGCCGGTCCGGCGATGGCCACCAGCTCGGAGTTCGCCACACCTTCCGGTCCCATGAAGCCGGCTTCGAGGCCCAGCTCGCGCGCCTGGCGCAGCAGCAGGCCCATCTCAGGGTGGTAGCCGCCGTAGTAGACGAAGTCGACGCCGGCGGACTTCAGCTTCGTGATCACCGCCGAATAGTCGCTGTCGCCGGCATTGATGCCCTCAAAGACCGCGACCGGGATGTTGGCGGCCTCGAGATCGCGCTTCACGACGGTGGCGATGCCCTGACCGTAGGACTGCTTGTCATGAAGCACGGCCACGGTCTGCGGCTTGATGTGCTCGACGATGTAGCGGGCGGCCACCGGGCCCTGCTGGTCGTCGCGGCCGATCGTGCGGAAGATCGTCGAACGCGGCTTGTCGTCGGTCAGCGCCGGCGCGGTCGCCGACGGCGTGATCATGACGATGCCTTCGTTGTCGTAGATGTCGGCGGCCGGGATGGTCGACCCGGAGCAGACATGCCCCACGACGAAGCGCACGTCGCTGCTGACGATGTTGTTGGCCACGGCCACGGC
>JAJUFW010000485.1 GCA_029263555.1 Alphaproteobacteria bacterium | reverse complement strand
CGCAGGAAGCGTCCGTAGAGTCCCATGAGGATCGCGATCGGGATCGTCGCGAAGACCGTGAACGAACCCCAGGGGCTTTCCGCCAGTGCCTTCACGACGACGAGCGCCAGCACCGCCAACAGGATGATCATGATCATCAGCACGCCGATCAGCGCGATCACCCCCGCCACGGGCCCCATTTCGGACCGGATGATCTCGCCCAGCGATCGCCCGTCGCGGCGCGTGGAGACGAACAGGACGATGAAATCCTGAACCGCCCCGGCGAACACCACGCCGCCCAGGATCCAGAGCGTGCTGGGCAGATAGCCCATCTGGGCAGCCAGCACCGGGCCGACCAGCGGACCGGCTCCGGCTATGGCCGCGAAGTGATGGCCGAAAAGGACGTAGCGGTTGGTCGGGACGTAATCGAGGCCGTCATTGTGCCGGATCGCCGGGGTCGGCCGGTCGGGATCCAGCCGCAGTACTCGGCGGGCGATGAAAAGGCTGTAGAACCGGTAGGCGATCAGATAGACGCAGAGGGCCGCAACGACCAGCCAGACCGCGTTCACGGGCTCACCGCGGCTGAGCGCGACGAAGGCCAGAACCGCCGCACCGGTGATCGCGACCGCAAGCCAGCCCAAGCGTGAGGCAACGCCGTTCATGTAGCCTGTTCCTGTCGGGCCCGCCGGCTGCGGGCTTTCCGTTGGACGGATTCAGGCTAATGGGGCAGACGCGCGCATGTTCCCGGGGCGTCGGCGCCTGCCTTTGGCGCGAAAGAAAGAAGGGGGCCGGCGACCCCCTTCCATCCAGCGGGTCGGGGCCGGCTCAGCCCCGGTTCATGCGGTTGTCGACAAGATCGGCCACCACGCCGGGATCGGCCAGCGTCGAGGTGTCGCCCAGATTCTCGTAGTCGTCGGCGGCGATCTTTCTCAGGATCCGCCGCATGATCTTGCCGGACCGCGTCTTGGGCAGGGACGGGGCCCATTGGATCAGGTCGGGGGTGGCGATCGGACCGATCTCCTTGCGCACCCATTGCACCAGCTCGCGGCGGAGATCTTCCGACGGCTGTTCGCCCACGACCAGCGTCACATAGGCGTAGATGCCCTGCCCTTTGATGTCGTGCGGGTAGCCGACCACGGCCGCCTCCGACACCTTGGGATGGGCGACGAGGGCGGATTCGACTTCGGCCGTGCCGATCCGGTGCCCGGAGAGGTTGATGACGTCGTCCACCCGGCCCGTGATCCAGTAATAGCCGTCCTCGTCCCGACGGGCGCCGTCTCCGGTGAAGTACTTGCCCTGGAAGGTCGAGAAATAGGTCTGGACGAAGCGCTCGTGGTCGCCGAAGACGGTGCGCATCTGCCCGGGCCAGCTGTCCACCAGGCAGAGATTGCCTTCCGCCGCGCCCTCGAGCTCCCGGCCCTCATTGTCGACGATCGCCGGCCGGACCCCGAAGAAGGGCAGGGTGGCGGAGCCGGGCTTGAGGTCGATGGCGCCCGGCAGGGGCGTGATCAGGATGCCGCCCGTTTCCGTCTGCCACCAGGTGTCGACGATCGGGCAGCGGCCGTCGCCGACGACGCGGTGGTACCACAGCCAGGCTTCCGGATTGATCGGCTCGCCCACGCTGCCCAGGAGCCGCAGGCTCTCGCGGCTCGTCCGGCGCACCGGCTCCTCGCCTTCGCGCATCAGCGCGCGGATGGCGGTCGGGGCCGTATAGAAGGTGTTGACCTTGTGCTTGTCGATGACCTGCCAGAAACGCGAGCTGTCCGGATAGTTCGGGACGCCCTCGAACATCAGGGTGATCGCGCCGTTGGCGAGCGGGCCATAGACGATGTAGCTGTGGCCGGTCACCCAGCCGACATCGGCCGTGCACCAGTAGACGTCCCCGTCGTGATAGTCGAAGACGTATTGGTGGGTCATCGCGGTATAGACCAGGTACCCGCCCGTCGTATGCAGGACTCCCTTCGGCTTCCCGGTCGAACCCGAGGTGTAGAGGATGAAGAGCGGGTCCTCGGCCCCCATCTCCTCGCACGGGCAGTCGGCCGATACCTTCGCGCATTCCTCGTGGTACCAGAGGTCGCGGCCGGGGGTCCATCCGATGTCCCCGCCCGTGCGCCGCACCACGATGACCGTGTCGACCTCGGGGCAATTCGCCAGCGCCTCGTCGGCGTTCTTCTTGAGCGGCACCTTGCGCCCGCCGCGCAGTCCCTCGTCGGCAGTGATCAGGCAGGTGGAACCGCAGTCCTGGATGCGGTCCTTCAGGATGACCGGGGAGAAGCCGCCGAACACCACGGAATGGATCGCCCCGATGCGGGCGCAGGCCAGCATGGCGTAGGCCGCTTCCGGGATCATCGGCATGTAGATGGTGACGCGGTCGCCCTTCTTGACGCCGCGGGCCTTCAGGACATTGGCCAGGCGCGAAACGTTCTCGTGCAGCTCGCGATAGGTGACGTGCCTGCTCTCCGACGGATCGTCGCCTTCCCACAGGATCGCCGTCTGCTCGGCGCGGGTCGCGAGATGTCGGTCGATGCAGTTGTAGGCGGCGTTCAGCGTCCCGTCCTCGTACCAGCGGATATGGACATCGCCGGTGAAGCTGACGTCCTTCACCTTCTGGTACGGC
Organism: Alphaproteobacteria bacterium; assembly: GCA_029263555.1. GTDB lineage: Bacteria > Pseudomonadota > Alphaproteobacteria > DSM-16000 > Inquilinaceae > JAJUFW01. Next base: position 310 of record JAJUFW010000485.1, on the reverse strand, counting down.
TTGATCCAGTCGATCCGCTTGCCGGCCTCCGCCCAAAAACCCTCGGGGTCTCGGATCGACCGCTCGTACATCTCCTGATACGCGGCCCGATCGAGCCAGGCGCGCTTCGCCCACTGCTCGGAAACCGGAATCTTGGTCTGATTGGTCATGATCAGGACGTCTCCCCGAAACGCTGCGGTCCCCGGGCGGGCCGCACACGTTGTTTCACTTGGATTTCCGTCGAAGATAACCGGGGACTTTCGGCCTCGACAACCTCTTCTCGACCCGGACCGGCCCCTGCAACCCGCCGGCCTTTACGGTGCGTTAATGT
>JAJUFW010000222.1 GCA_029263555.1 Alphaproteobacteria bacterium | reverse complement strand
GCATCGGGCACGAACGCGGTCCGCTACGGGACGATGCGGGAGAACGTGCTGGGCCTGACGGTCGTGCTGGCCGACGGGCGGATCATCCGGACCGGTACCCGCGCCCGGAAGTCGGCGGCGGGCTACGATCTGACCCGTCTCTTCGTCGGTTCGGAGGGCACGCTCGGCGTGATCACCGAGGTGACGCTGCGGCTGCACGGCATTCCGGAGGCGGTGTCCTCGGCCGTGTGCCCGTTCCCGACCATCGCGGATGCGGTCAACACCGTGATCGCGACGATCCAGGCCGGCGTTCCGGTGGCGCGGATCGAGCTTCTGGACAGCGCGGCGATCGATGCCGTGAACCGCTATTCCAAGCTGGACTACGAGGTCGCGCCGACCCTGTTCTTCGAGTTTCACGGCACCGCGCGCGGCGTGGAGGAACAGGCGGAAATGGTGTCGACCATCGCGGGCGAGTTCGGCGGGCATGCGTTCCGCTGGGCGACGCAGCCGGAGGAGCGGTCCAGACTGTGGCAGGCGCGCCATGACGCCTATTACGCGCAACTGGCGCTCCGGCCCGGCTCGCGCGGCATGGCGACGGACGTATGCGTGCCGATCTCGCGGCTGGCCGACTGTATCGAGGAAACCCTGGCCGAAGTCCGGGAAGCCGGGCTGCTGGCGCCGCTCATGGGCCATGTCGGCGACGGGAACTTCCACCTCTGCTACGTCCTCGACCCGAACGACGAGGCCGAGATCGCCCGCGCGCAGGAGCTGCATGGGCGCATGGTGCGCCGCGCCATCGCCATGGGCGGCACCTCGACGGGCGAGCACGGAATCGGCCAGGGCAAGATGGAGTTCCTCGAGATCGAGCATGGGGAAGCGGTCGAGGTCATGCGTCTCCTCAAGCGGACGCTGGATCCGCAGAACATCATGAATCCCGGTAAGGTACTGCGGGTCTGACGTCGGACGTCCCGAAATGTCGGCCCGTTAGAGAATAGGGGCTTCCGCCCGGACGGCGTTCCGGGCAAAAGCAGCCCTGCAAGATCAGGCATCGAGGAAGGCCTACCAATATGAACAAATCAATGGTCGGCGCCGCTTTCGGGGCGGCGCTTCTGTCCCTGACGCCCGGCGCGGCCGTTCAGGCGCAGGATCTCGTGATCCCGGCAGAGCCCGAGGAAGGCACCTTCCGCATCGGCACGCAGCCCTGGCTCGGCTACGGCCAGTGGCACGTGGCGGAGGCGAAGGATCTTTTCCGGGCCAATGGGCTCGACGACGTCGAACTGGTCAACTTCACCTCGGACGCCGACGTCAACGCGGCGCTGGCGAGCGGCCAGCTCGAGGGTGCGGCCATCGCGACCCACACGGCGATGGCGATGGCGGCGGCGGGGCTGCCGATCCGGATCGTGATGCTGCTCGACGTCAGCACCACGGCCGACGCCATCATCGTCGACGGATCGGTCGGCTCGGTCGCCGATCTCAAGGGGCGGCAGGTCGCCTATGAGGAGGGCACGACCAGCGACATCCTTCTGAACTACGCGCTGGCGCAGAACGGCATGAGCGTCGCCGATATCGAGCGCGTGCCGATGCCGGCCGCCGATGCCGGAAGTGCACTGATCGGCGGCCGGGTGCCGGTCGCGGTCACCTACGAGCCCTATCTGACCATGGCCCAGGCCCAGAACCCCGAGGTCAAGGTGCTGTTCACCGCCGGCGAGGAGCCGGGCCTGGTGAGCGACGTCTTCGTCGTGCGGGAGGAGATCCTGGAGGAGCGTCCGGGTCAGGTCGTCGCGCTGTTGCGCGCCTGGGACCAGGCGCTTGCCGCCTATGAGGCGGACGTGACGGAAGGCCGCGCCATCATCTCCGAAGCGGTCGGCGCCTCGCCGGAGGAGCTGGAAACCGCGTTCGACGGCGTGGAGTTCTACTCGCTCGCCGCCAACAAGGAACAGCTTCCGGGCGCCTTCGCCGCCCAGGTGGCGCCCGCGGTCGAGGCTGCGGCGATGCAGGCCGGCATCCTGACCGAGGAGGTCGATCTCCAGGCGCTGATCGACGGCAGATGGGTCGATGCCGCGGCGCAGTGACGCTCGCGGCCAGGGGCTTTTCCGGCTGACCGCGCGGCTTACCCCCGCGCGGTTCGTCGCCATCTCCTGCGTCGTGTTCGCCGGGCTGCTGGCGGTCTGGTGGGGGGTGACGGCGAGCGGCCTGGTGAAGCCCTTGTTCCTGCCCGGGCCCGACCGCGTCTTCGCCCGGCTGGCCGATCTTGCCGCCAGCGGTCAGCTTTGGGAGGACGCCGGGGTCAGCATCTACCGGATCATGGTGGGATTCCTGATCGCGACGGTGCTGGCCGTCCCGATCGGGGTCCTGATCGGCTGCTATCGGGCCTGGGAAGCGATCATCGAGCCGGTCGTCGACTTCGTTCGCTACATGCCCGTCGTCGCTTTCGTGCCGCTGACCATCCTGTGGGCGGGCACGGGCGACGGCCAGAAGTTCCTGATCATCTGGATCGGCACCTTCTTCCAGCAGGTGCTGCTGATCATGGACAACGTGAAGCGCGTGCCGTGGGATTTCGTCAATGTCGGGCGGACCCTGGAGCTGAAGGAGCGGGAGATCCTGGCGCGCATCGTCGTCCCGGCGGCGCTGCCCGGCATCTGGGATTCGCTGCGTATCAGCCTGGGATGGGCGTGGACCTGGCTGGTCCTGGCGGAGCTGGTCGCCGCGACCTCTGGGCTCGGCTACCGGATCGTGACCGCCCAGCGCTTCTTCCAGACCGAGACGATCATCGGCTACATCCTGGTCCTGGGCCTGTTCGGGCTGGTCACCGACCAGGCCATGAAGGCGATCGCCAAGCGTCTGTTCCGGTATGCGGAGGCACGCCGATGACCCAGCCGAAGCTTTCCGTTTCGGGTCTGACCAAGACCTTCGCCCGCGGCAGCGAGCGGATCCGTGTCCTCGACGGCATCGACCTCGAGATCCCCGAGAACGAGTTCGTTTCCCTGGTCGGAACGTCGGGCTGCGGCAAGAGCACGCTGCTTTCGATCGTTGCCGGGCTGGAGGATCACGATACGGGCAGCGTCCTCGTCGACGGGCAGCCGGTCGAGGGGCCGGGCAGGGACCGGGGCGTCGTGTTCCAGAGCTACACCCTGTTTCCCTGGCTGACGGCCCGGCAGAACGTGGAATTCGCGCTGAGGGCGGCGGGGCTCAAGGGCGCGGATCTTCGCGACCGTGCGCTGGAGCATCTGGCGCTGGTTGGGCTGGAGCGTTTCGCCGACGCCCATCCGAACCAGCTTTCGGGCGGGATGAAGCAGCGCGTCGCGATTGCCCGGGCGCTCTCCTACCGGCCGAAGATCCTGCTGATGGACGAACCGTTCGGGGCGCTCGACGCGCTCACCCGCCACCACATGCAGGAACTCCTCACCCGCGTCTGGGAACGGCACCGGCTGACCGTCCTGTTCATCACCCATGACGTCGAGGAGGCCGTCTATCTTTCCGACCGGGTCGCGGTGATGAGCAATCAGCCCGGCCGGATCAAGGAGATCGTGCCGATCACGATTGACCGGCCGCGCCCCTACGACATCACCTCGACGCCTGAATTCATGGCACTGCACCGGCGCGTCCTGGCCAGCATCCGCGAGGAGTCGATCCGTATCGCCCAGATGGACGACGCGATCGGGTAGGCGATCTAGAGCACCTTGCCCTCGAACGGATTCCGGCCGTGGCGGTCCTCGATCTCGATGACCCAGAGGTCGGGGTCGCGGGTGACCGCGCGGGCGATGGTGGCGTCGGCGTCGGCTTCGCTCATGAAGTCGCCCTTCGCAGCCGGCAGCCAGGCAAGTCTCCCGTCCAGGTCGCGCACCTGCGAGAGGACGCGGCAGCCCTTCTCCAGCTGGTTCAGCTTCACCATTACGGTGCCGCCGTGCGGGTCCCCCTTGTGGGCCACGGTCACCGGAATGCCGTCCGAGATGCAGCGGCGGATATGGGCGCGTACCCAGAATTCGGTCGGCAGGCGGTCTTCGGTCATGGCAGGTCGGAAGCGACGGTCAGAAGGCCCGGGCCGCCGCCACCGCGGCGACGCCCAGGACCAAGCTTAGGATGAGATTGCCCTTGAGGCGAGCGGCGAGGAGCACCGCAATGGCTCCGGCCGCGAAGGGCAGGCCGCCCTTCAGGATCGCGGGCAGCACCAGGGCGACGAACATCGCGCCCGGGACATGACGCATCCAGGCCTCGAGGAACGGGCTGGGAGCGAGGCGCTGGATCAGGAAGTAGCCCCCGGCGCGCACGCCATAGGTGCCGGCCGCCATGAGCAGGATGGCGAGGAGGGTGGTCGGATCAACGGACATCGCGCAGCGCCCCTGCAATGCTGCCGGCCAGCCCGCCCAGGATCAGGTACCAGAACCCCGGCAGGAATTCGGCGGCGGTCACGGCCGTCACGCCTGCGACCGTCCAGGGCAGCCAGTCGCCCTTGCCCTGGTGCATCCTGACGAGAAGGAAGGTGAAGACTGCGGTGCCGACGAAGTCGACGCCGACCCGTTCGGGATCCGCGATGATGGTCCCGGTCGTCCGGCCGATCAGGGTGGCGGTCAGCCAGAAGGTCCAGATGGCGAGCCCGCTGCCAAGGAGGAAGCCCGCGTCCCGGCCGCCGGACCGCATCTCGGCGACGCTGACCGCCCAGTTCTCGTCGGCGGTGAAGAACAGGCTGCCATAGGCGCGGAGCGGGCCGACCGGCTGAAGCCACGGCATCAGCGCGGCATTCATCATGAAATAGCGCAGGTTGATGACCAGGGCGGCGATGGCCACGGTCAGGACCGGCACGGGCGAGGTCCACAGCTCCATGGCCAGCATCTGGCTGGCCCCGGCGAAGACCAGCGCGCTCATCAGCCCGGTTTCGAGCACGCTCAACCCCTTCTGGCCGGCGACAAGGCCGAAGACGATGCCGAACAGGGAGACGCCGAGGCCGACCGGGATCGTGCGCACATATCCGGCGCGGAGCCCGGCGGCGGTGAAGCGTACTCCCTGGGTACGCGGATAATCGGGAACGGGAGCTTCCGGCATGAGACTGGTGACGGAGATTGCGTCTGGGCGCCGACGCTACGCCGACTGCGGCACCGGCGTCTTGAACGATCCTGACCTGAACCGCGCCGGCGTGATGCCGGTCATCCGCTTGAAGTGGCGCGTCAGATGGCTCTGGTCCGAGAAGCCGCAGGCGGCCGCGACCTCGGCAATCTCGCCCCCCGCCCTCAACAGGCGGGCCGCTTCCTGAAGCCGCCGCTGGATCTGATAGGCATGGGGCGGAAGCCCTGTCGCGGCGCGGAAGGCGCGGATCAGGTAGAGTGGGCTGAGTCCGGCGATCGCTGCCAGCTGGTCGAGGCTGAGCGGCTCGGCAAAGGCGCTGTCGATGAACTCGCGGACGCGGGCAATCGCGGGATCGCACCGCCGCAGGGCGGGGGCGTCCCGGCCGGACTTCGCATGGCGGGCGACCAGATCGCGGAGGACGAGGGCCGTCAGGCTCTGTCGCTCGAGATCGCTCTCCCCGCCTTCCAAGAGCCGGTGCAGGCGCACGATCCGGGACGCGAGCTCCCGGTCGTTCACGATGACTTCGGGAAAGTAGGGCAGGACGGCCGG
>JAJUFW010000181.1 GCA_029263555.1 Alphaproteobacteria bacterium | reverse complement strand
GCTCGCGCTGGCGCAGCATGTCCTCGATCTGGATCATCAGCAGGCGACAGGGCGTGCGGGCCAGGAACCGGTAGACCGCGACCGGCAGGACCCGGGCGGTCTCGTCGGCCTCCTCGTCGTCTGGCACGTCCGGCGGCCAGACGCCGGCATCGATCAGGGCATCGATCAGCCGTCGCCGGTCGGCCCGGCGGCCGTCGCGGTCGCCCGCGGCGGCTTCCGGATCCGGATATAGCCCAAGCTCCCGCCGCCACTCCAGATCGCGCCCGAGCCAGAATCCTTCGATGGTCGGCAGGTCATGGGTTCCCGCCGTGACCATGGCGGCCTCTGGATAGGTGGTCGGGCGGGCGAACAGGCCGTCGCCCACCCGCTCGAACTGCATCACGCGATAGGACAGGATCCCGGCGGCGTTCATGGCCGGCCGGAAGCCTTCCGGCACGGTGCCCAGATCCTCGCCGACGACGAGGCACCGATGGCGCCGACTCTCCAACGCCGCGATCCGCAGCAGATCGTCGAAGGGGTAGGCGACATAGGCGCCATTTCCCGGTCCCAACCCCTCGGGAACCCAGAACAGGCGCATCAGTCCCATCACATGGTCGATCCGCAGCGCACCGGCGTGGCGCATATTGGCACGCAGCGCCGCAATGAACGGGCGGAACGCTTGCTCCTTGAGGAGCAGGGGATGAAGGGGTGACAGGCCCCAGTTCTGGCCAAGCCGGTTGTAGACGTCGGGCGGCGCGCCGATGGACACTCCGCGCACCAGCGCGCGGGGATGGGCCCAGGCGGAGGCCGAGGCGGCCCCCACGCCGACCGCGAGATCGCGATAGATCCCGATCCTGAGACCGGCCTGCCGCCCGGCTTCCGCCGCCTGCCGCAGCTGCTCGTCCGCGATCCATTGCAGATATATGTGGAAATCGATCCTTGCCGACCGGCTTCGCCGGAACCGGTCCACGCCGGCACCAGACGGCGTCCGGCAATCCTCGGGCCATGCCCACCACGCGAACCGCTCGATCCCGCCGCGCCCGGTCTGGTCCTCCTGAAGCGCCATGAACTGCGCGAAAAGCTCGAGCTCGCGACCGTGACGGTCGCGGAACGACCGGAAGCCCCGGGCGCGCTCGGTGCCCCGGGCAAGATGGCGGTCCCGGAAATTGTCGAAGAGCAGTTCCAGCACGGGCAGGAGAAGCTCCGCGACTTCCCGGTAGTCGATCAGCTCGGCGTGCCGCGCCTTCTCCAGTCGCTGCTGGAAGTCCGTATCGGACACGAGGCGCCGGGCCGGCTCGCTTTCGGCGAAGTCGGGCACGGCGATCGGATCGATATAGAGCGCGTTGAGCCAGTCGCGGCTGGCCGGGGAATAGGGGCTCGCCTGCGCAGGATCGGCCAGGAACAGGGCATGAAGGGGATTGACGCCGACCAGATCGACCCCCGCCGCCCCGGCCCCGACGGCGAAGTTCCGCAGATCGCCGAAATGGCCGATGCCCCAGTCGGCCTCTCCCCTCAGCGAATAGAGCTGACAGGCAAGCCCGACGAACCGTTCGCCCGGGACGATGTCGTCCGGGCCCCAGCAGGTCTTGGGCGCCACGATGATCGTGCTTTCCGCAACCGTCCCGCCGCTCACGAGGCGCAGGCGATGATAGCCGAGGGGCAGGTCGCCCGGCAGGGCGAGCATCCGCCGCTCGAGCATGGCGCCGTCGAGCGCGCGGCGTTCCACAAGGTGCATTCGGGAGGGGGCGGTCACGCCGTCGCGCGTCCCGCCGTTCTCAAGCGCGATTTGCCAGACCAGCGGTTCCGTCGTGTCTGCCGGAAGCGTAACCGGGACGTGGCCGGGCTGCGCCTCGTCGGCGACGACGGAAACCGGTTCGACCAGCGTGCGCCAGGGCGCTTCCTCCAGCCGTGCCAGGCTGGCCGCCTGGTCGTCGCCGGTTTCCGCCGGGATGCCCATGGCGGCCAAGATCGCCCGCTTCGCCGCACCCGAGGTTTCAAACCAGGTTCCCTCGACATCGTGATAGCCGGGTGCGATGCCGACCCGTTCGGCCAGCCTGTCGAGCAAGGTCATGGCGCGCCCTCCGTGACGAGGCAGAAGAGCATGAGCGTCCGGGCGGGAACCCGGTGCCGCTGCCCGACCGGAGTCGCCGCAGGCTCGCCCGCCGGCTCCGGGTCGGACGTGTCGAGCAGGGGCAGCCAGGCCTGTCCCCCCTCTACCCCGGGCAGCCGGAAGTCGATCGTGTCCGTATGGGCGTTGAGGACGATGAACAGGATGTCGTCCTCAACCGGCAGCCCGTCCTCTGCGATGAAGCGGCCGGCGTCGCCGGCCAGCAGCAACCCGATGCAGCGGGCATGGGGATCGTGCCATTGCGCTTCCGTCTTCGGCTCCCCGTCGGGCGTGATCCATTCCGTGTCGCGAACGCCGAAGGCCGACTGCTCCCGGGAGTGGAGGAAGCGCGGGCGGCGCAGCACCGGGTGCTCCCGCCGGAGCGCGATCAGCCGGCGCACGAAGCGCAGCAATCCCTCGCCGGACGGGCCGATCGCCTCCCAGTCCAGCCAGTTGATCTCGTTGTCCTGGCAATAGGCGTTGTTGTTGCCCTGCTGGGTGCGGCCAAGCTCGTCGCCCGCCGCCAGCATCGGCGTCCCCTGAGAGAGAAACAGCGTCGCCAGCAGGTTTCGCTGCTGGCGGGCGCGGATTGCCAGAATGCCTTCGTCCCCGGTCGGGCCTTCGACGCCGTAATTGGCGCTGAAATTCTCCTCGTGCCCGTCGGCATTCCGCTCGCCGTTGCGCTCGTTGTGCTTGCGCTCGTAGGACACGAGATCGGCGAGCGTGAAGCCGTCATGGCAGGTCACGAAGTTGATGCTGCTGAAGGGCCGCCGGCCATTGTGTTCGAACAGATCGCTGGATCCGGTGAGGCGGGCCGCCAGCTCGGGCAGCATCCGCTGGTCGCCGCGCCAGAAGCGCCGGACCGTATCGCGGTAGCGGTCGTTCCATTCCGCCCAGCCCGGCGGATACCGGCCGAGCTGGTAGCCCCCCGGCCCCAGGTCCCAGGGCTCGGCGATCAGCTTTATCCCGGCCAGCACCGGATCCTGCCGCACCGCATCGAAGAAGCCGCCCCGCGGATCGAAGCCGTGCGCCTCGCGACCCAGGGTGGTGGCCAGGTCGAAGCGGAAGCCGTCGACACGCATCTCGACCGCCCAGTAGCGGAGATTGTCCATCACCATTTGCAACACCCGGGGGTGCTGCAGGTTCAGCGCGTTCCCCGTGCCGGTATAATTCAGGTAGCGCCGGCGATCCTCGGGATCGAGTAGATAGTACGAGGCGTTGTCGATGCCCCTGAAGCTGAGCGTCGGGCCAAGCTCGTCGCTTTCCGCCGTGTGGTTGTAGACCACGTCCAGGATGACCTCGATCCCGGCATCGTGAAAACGCTTCACCATCGTCCTGAACTCGACCAAGCGCGGCTGCGACAGGTAGCGCGGCTCGGGCGCGAAGAAGGCAAGCGTGTTGTAGCCCCAGTAATTGGCAAGCCCCCGTTCGACCAGGAAGCGGTCGTCGATGAAGGCATGGACCGGCAGAAGCTCGACCGCGGTGATGCCGAGCGCCTTGAGGTAGCGCAGGATTTCCGGCTGGCCGAGGGCAGCGACCGTGCCGCGGAGCGGCAGGGGGATCTCCGGATGGCGGATGGTGAAGCCCCTGACATGCATCTCGTAGATCACCGTCCGGTCCCACGGGATACCGGGCCGGCGGTCATCGCCCCAGGTGAAGGCGGTCTCGACGACCCGGCACTTGGGCATGTAGCGGGCATTGTCCCGCCGGTCGGGCGCCCGGTCCTCGCCCCCCGGCCCGCCCCGGTAGCCGAAATGGGCGTCGGTCCAGCGGAACTGCCCGTGAAGCGCCCGGGCATAGGGGTCGATCAGCAGCTTGTGCGGGTTGAAGCGATGGCCGGCTGCCGGTTCGTAAGGGCCGTGGACGCGATAGCCGTAGAGAAGGTTCGGCCGTCCGTCCGGCAGATAGCCGTGCCAGACTTCGTCCGTCTGCTCCGGCAGCGGGATCCGCTCGGTCTCCTTCAGGCCCGAGGGATCGAAGAGGCAGAGTTCCACCTTCTCGGCATGGGCGGAGAACAGGGCGAAGTTCACCCCCTTTCCGTCCCAGCATGCGCCGAGCGGCCACGGCCGCCCGGGCAGGATCCGGCTGCGGACGGGTTCGGTCATGGCAGGGCCGTCATCCCGTCGCCGACCTCCCCGTCCCGGATCAGGCCGGCTGGAACACTACGGCGCCGAGGGGCGGCAGGGTCAGGGACAGGGAATAGGGACGTCCCTGGCTTTCCCGGCCTTCCGCCTCCACCCCGCCCGCATTCCCGGTGTCGGTGCCGCCGTAGAGCCCAGCGTCGGAATTGAAGATCTCCCGCCAGTAGCCGCCCGACGGGACCCCGATCCGATAGTTCTGGAGCGGAACCGGGGTGAAGTTGGCGACGACCAGGACCGGCGGGTCCTCATCCCGCCCCCGGCGCAGCCAGGCCAGGACGGAGTTGTCGACGTCCTGCGCCTCGATCCATTCGAAACCGGCCGGCTCGCAGTCCAGGACGTGCAGCGCCGGCGTCTCCCGGTAGAGTCGATTCAAGTCCCGGACCAGGGCCATGATGCCCTGATGGGCCGGCTCGTCCAGGAGATGCCAGTCCAGACTGGTGTCGTGGTTCCATTCGCGCCACTGGGCGAACTCGCCGCCCATGAACAGGAGCTTCTTGCCCGGATGCGTCCACATGAAGGTGTAGTAGACGCGGAGATTGGCGAATTTCTGCCAGGTGTCGCCGGGCATCTTGTTGATCAGCGACCCCTTGCCGTGGACCACTTCGTCATGGCTGAGGGGCAGGATGAAATTCTCGGAAAAGGCGTAGAGCAGGCCGAAGGTCAGGTCGTTATGGTGGTAGCGCCGGTGGATCGGATCCTTCGACATGTAGCGGAGCGTGTCGTGCATCCAGCCCATGTTCCACTTGAAGCCGAAGCCAAGCCCCCCTGCGTAGACCGGCCGGCTGACCGCGGGCCAGGCCGTCGATTCCTCGGCGATGGTCGTCGCGCCGGGGTAGCGCCCGAATATTTCCGTGTTCATCCGCTGCAACAGCTCGATGGCCTCCAAATTCTCCCGGCCGCCATACCGGTTCGGCACCCACTCCCCTTCCTTCCGGCTGTAGTCGAGATAGAGCATCGAGGCGACGGCATCGACCCTGAGCCCGTCCAGGTGGAACCGCTCCATCCAGTAGAGGGCGTTGCCCAGCAGGAAGTTGCGAACCTCCCGCCGGCCGTAATTGTAGATCAGCGTGTTCCAATCCTGGTGGAAGCCCTGGCGCGGGTCCGCATGCTCGTAGAGGCAGGTCCCATCGAACCGGCCGAGCCCGTGGGCATCGGTCGGAAAATGCCCAGGCACCCAGTCCAGCAGCACGCCGACGCCCTCGCGATGGCAGTGCTCGACGAAGCACTGGAAGTCCTCCGGCGTGCCGAACCGGCTGGTCGGGGCGTAATGCCCGATCGGCTGGTAGCCCCAGGACCCGTCGAAGGGATACTCGCTGACGGGCAGCAGCTCGATATGGGTGAAGTTCAAAGCCTTGACGTGGGCGACCAGGCTTTCCGCCAGCTCTCCATAGGTCAGGTAGCGGTTGCCCTCCTCCGGGGTCCGTCGCCACGACCCCAGATGGACCTCGTAGATCGAGATCGGCGCCTCGCGGGAGTTGCGGTCGATCCGGCTTTCGATCCACGGCGTGTCGCGCCATTCGCGCGACGGCAGGCCGTAGACGACGGATGCCGTGCGGGGCGGCTGCTCGGCCGCGAAGGCGTAGGGATCGGCCTTCAGCGGGACAAGCTCGCCGTCGGGGCCGCGGATCTCGTACTTGTAGCGGATGCCGGCCGTGAGCCCGGGGAGAAAGATCTCCCAGACGCCGCATTCATGGCGCAGGCGCATCGGATGGACGCGGCCATCCCAGTCGTTGAAATCCCCCACGACCGAAACCTTGCGCGCGCTCGGCGCCCAGACGCAGAAGACGACGCCGGCAACCCCCTCGTGCACGGTGGGGCGTGCGCCCAGCTTGTCGTAGTTGCGCAGATGATTGCCTTCGGCCAGCAGATGGACGTCCAACTGCCCGAGCCAGGGGCCGAACCGGTAGGGATCCTCGATCTCGACCTCGCCCTCGGGCAGGTCCACCCGGAACCGGTAGGCGAACCGCTCCCGCCGGCCCGGGACGATGCCTTCGAAGAAGCCCTCCGGGTGTATGCGCTCCAGCTCGGCGAGAGTGCTTCCGTCCGACGGATCCACGGCCCGGACCGTCTTCGCCCTGGGCAGCATGCAACGGAGGACCAGACGACCGCCCGGATCCTCGTGCAGGCCCAGGACCGCGAATGGGTCGCCGTGAT
>JAJUFW010000411.1 GCA_029263555.1 Alphaproteobacteria bacterium | reverse complement strand
GAAGGTGTCAGGCATGGCGCGACAGGTGACCGGGGAGCGGCCCGGCGATCGGATCGGGGCGGATGTCGGACGCCCGGCGGCGGGTCCCGCGATCGCGGCGGACCGGCCCAGATTCGGGTATCGCTCGGGGGGGCGCATCAGCCTGCGGACGCTGATCCTGATCCGCTGGGTGGCCGTTGCGGGCCAGCTCGTAACCGTGCTCGGCGCGCATTACGTCCTCGGCTACCAGCTGCCCATCGTGGCGACGCTTGCGGTCATCGGCGTTTCGGTCCTCCTCAATCTTGCGGCGGTCCTCCAGGGGCGGACGCGGGTCCGGCTCGAGGATCGGGATGCCGCCTTCTACCTTGCCTATGACGAGGTCCAGCTCGCGGTCCTGCTGTCGCTGACGGGCGGTCTGCTCAACCCGTTCTGCATGCTGCTTCTGGCGCCTCTCACGGTTGCGGCCACGATCCTGTCCCGGCGCAGCATCATCCGCCTGACCGCCCTCACGCTTCTGTGCACGGCGGTGCTGGCTCTCTGGCACTATCCGCTGCCGGGACCGGCGGAGATCGCTCCCGCGTCGTCACTCTACCAGATAGGGGTCTGGCTGGCCCTCAGCGTATCCGCGATTTTCGTCGCCGCCTATGTCCGCAACGTGTCGGAAGAGGCGCGGCGCGTCGGCGACGCCCTGGCCGCAAGCCAGATGGCCTTGGCCCGCGAACAGCGGGTCTCGGCCCTTGGGGCTCTGGCGGCGGCGGCGGCGCACGAACTCGGCAGCCCGCTCGGCACGATCGCCGTCATCGCGAAGGAACTGGCGCGGGAGCTTCCGCCCGACGGCCCCTGGGCGGAGGACCTGGCGCTCCTGTCCAGCCAGACCGAACGCTGCCGCCAGATCCTGGCCGAACTGGCGCGGCGTCCCGAAATCGACGGCGGCGCGCCTTACGAGAGGCTGTCGCTGCCGGCGCTCGTCGAAGCCGCGGCCCAGCCGTTCCAGCGCCCGGGGATCGCGCTGAGGATCGAGGAGCCGGCGCCGGCCGCGGACGGTTCGCCGCCGGTGGTGGTGCGCCGCGCCCCGGAGCTGCTCCACGGCCTGGGAAGCCTTCTGCAGAACGCCATCCAGTTCGCGCGGCGGGAAGTGACGGTGCGCTGCGACTGGACCGCGGACGAGGCGCACATCACCATTGCCGACGACGGGCCGGGATTCCCCCCCGGCCTTCTGAGCCGGATCGGCGAGCCCTATCTGTCGGTCCGGGAGGGGGACGAGGACGGCACGCTCCACATGGGTCTCGGCATCTTCATCGCGACCACGCTCCTGGAGCACAGCGGGGCCCAGCTCAGCTTCGCGAACGGTCGCGACGGCGGTGCGGTGGTTGCCGTTCGCTGGCCAAGAATTATGTTTGAAGCATGAATATGCGGGATGGATCGATGACAACGGAAGAAACCCGGCCGCTGCCGCAGCGCAACGCGTCACGCAGCCTGTTGATCCTGGACGACGACGCCCCGTTCAGGCAGCGCCTGGCGCGGGCGATGGAACGGCGGGGCTTCGAGGTGGTCACGGCCGAAAACCTGACCGATGCCGCCGATCTCATCCGGCAGGTCGCTCCCGCCTTTGCGGTCCTGGACATGCGTCTCGGAGACGGCAACGGGCTGGAGATGGTGCCGGTCGTCCGCGAGGCCCGGCCCGATGCCCGGATCGTCGTCCTGACGGGCTACGGCAACATCGCGTCGGCCGTCGCGGCGGTCAAGGCGGGCGCGGTCGACTACATCGCCAAGCCGGCCGATGCCGACCAGGTCGAGGCGGCGCTTCTGGCCGACGACGCCCAGGTGCTGCCGCCGCCCCCCGACAATCCCATGTCGGCCGATCGGGTGCGCTGGGAGCATATCCAGCGGGTCTTCGAACAGTGCGACCGCAACGTCTCGGAAACGGCGCGGCGCCTCAAAATGCACCGGCGCACGCTGCAGCGGATCCTGAACAAGCACGCGCCGCGCGGGTGAGCGGCGCCCCTTCTCAGCGGTAGCGCACGGATCCCAGGCGCTGGCTGAGCGGCCGGTTCTGGTTCAGGAGCTGGTCGACATGCCGGCCCTGGAACAGCGAAATGCCCATCCGGCGGCCGAATTCGATCCCCGCCTCCGAATCGCAGCGGTTGAGGATGATCCGCGCCCGGCCCGCCTGCCGGATATGGTTTTCGAGCTCGCTCAGGGTTTCAGGGCGCAGGCCGTCCACCAGCTCGCTCGACCAGGCCAGCTTCATGAGATCGAGGCCCAGCCGCTCGCGATCGATATAGGGCAGGGTCAGATAGGTCAGGCCGTCCAGGCAGATCTTGTAGCCGCGCTCGCGCAGATAGTCCCGGGCGAAGAGATAGGCGCCCATGTCGGCGAAGATGTCGACCTTCTGCAGCTCGATCACCAGCCGGCCGCGGACTCCGACGCCGATATTCTGGTCGAACTTCTGGAAATCCGGCGACAGGACGGTCGAGACGTTCAGGTTGACGCTGAACGCACGGTCGCTGCCCTGGATTTCGCGCTGGATCTGGGACAGCATCCGCTTGTCCAGCGTCTGGGTCAGGTACTTGAACAGCCAGGGATCCTCGATCATCGAGAAATCGGGCAGGATCAGGCGTTCGAGATCGCCGATCGACACGTATTTCTCGTCGAAGACCGGCTGCATCTGCTGGTCGGCGACAAAGGCGCAAATCGACTGGTTGCGCACCAGCGACGACAGGTCCGCGTTCTCCAGCAGCTCGACCACCTTGGTCAGGATCCGCGGCGTGAGCGGCCGCCGGGGCTTTCTCCGCGCCTCTGCCGACGAAGCGCTGAGGCTGGCGGAATCCCGTTGATGCGCCTCGTGAAGCTCGTGAATCCGGGTCGCCAGCGCCAGAAAGCGCTTGTAATCCTCCTCCAGCCGGTACCAGGTGCAGAAGCCGCCCTCGCTGCTGGCGTCGGAGAGGCGGGTCAGCGGATCCTCGCTGAACAGGTAGCGCAGCTTCAGGACGGCCTTGTCCAGGTCTTCCACCCGGACGCCCTTGCAGATGAAGATGATGTCCTGGTTGGCCAGCACGAAGATGCGTCCGTCGAACTGCTTGACCAGCTCTTCGAAGGTATCGACGGCGATCCGGACGTGGTGCTCCCGCCGGTTGTGCGACTGGAGGCGGGACAGGTGGATGTGAACGGCGATCCGCCCCTCGCGGTGTCGGTCGAGCCGCTGCGCAAAGTCCAGCAGCGCGTGTTCCTGATTCGCCGCGCCATTGTTGGCCGGGCTCCTGGACGGGGCGCCACGCTCAATCGATGCCATTCACGTCTTCCGTTTTCACGAGTTCCGCTGGCCGGTCCCGGAATCGCAGCGGCAGGGGGCCGTGGAAGTGTTGGATCAAGTGGGTTAAAAATTACTAAATTGCAAACCTATCAGGCGGCGGTACCGGCTTCCAGGGCGGTTCGACCCTGAAGCCATTCGTCGCCGCCACTTATCTGGAGGACGGCGGCTCCATGTCCGATATGGTCGACGCCTCCAAGGACGAATGGGCCCCTTATT
>JAJUFW010000719.1 GCA_029263555.1 Alphaproteobacteria bacterium | reverse complement strand
GCGGCCGTCGCGCCCGCGCCGCCGTTACCGATCGGCCCGTTGTTCGTTATAGCATCGGGGCGCGGTCGAACAGCGTCCCTCGAGCCAGAGCCGGGAGGGACCGATGCCAGTCCAGACAGCCGAGGATGCGTCCATTTCCCTTCTGCCCCGCCGCGCGATCGCGCTGGTGCTCGCCGGCGGCCGGGGCAGCCGGCTGAAGCAGCTTACCGACCGCCGGGCGAAGCCCGCCGTCCATTTCGGCGGCAAGTACCGGATCGTCGACTTCGCGCTTTCGAACTGCATCAATTCCGGGATCAGGCGCATCTATGTCCTGACCCAGTACAAGTCCCACAGCCTCCTGCGCCATCTTCAGCGCGGCTGGGGAATCTTCCGGTCCGAGGCGAACGAGTTCGTCGACCTTCTGCCGGCGCAGCAGCGGATCGACGAGGCGCTGTGGTATCGCGGTACCGCCGACGCGATCTACCAGAACATCGACATCCTGGAGGCGGAGGGGCCGGAATTCATCCTCGTGCTGGCCGGGGACCATGTCTACAAGATGGACTACGCCGCAATGCTCTACGACCACTGCGAGCGCAGGGCGGAGGTGACCGTCGGCTGCGTCGAGGTGCCCCGGACTGAGGCGACCCAGTTCGGCGTCATGCATGTCGACGCGGACGACCGGGTGGTCGATTTCCTGGAGAAGCCGGCCGATCCGCCCTCCATTCCAGGCAGGCCGGACACCGCGCTCGCCAGCATGGGGATCTACATCTTCAACGCCCGCTTCCTTTACGATCAGCTCCGCCGGGATGCCGCGGACCTGCACTCCTCCCATGATTTCGGCAAGGACATCATCCCCTATCTCGTCCCCCGGACGCGGGTGCTGGCCCACAGCCTCACCCGCAGCGGCATCATCAGCGAAGGACAGAGCAAGCCCTATTGGCGCGACGCGGGCACGATCGATTCCTACTGGGAGGCCAATCTCGAACTGACGACGGTGACCCCGGCCCTCGATCTCTACGACGATTTCTGGCCGATCCACACCCATCAGGTGCAGCTTCCGCCGGCCAAGTTCATCTGGGACGCCGGCGACCGCAGGGGCATGGCGATCGACAGCCTGGTTGCCGGGGGCTGCATCGTTTCCGGCGGGATGGTGAAGTCCTCGCTCCTGTTCTCGAGCGTGCGGGTGAATTCCTACGCCCGGCTGGAAGGGGCGGTTGTGCTGCCGCGCTGCAATATCGGCCGCCACGCCCGGCTGAAGAACTGCATCATCGACAGCGGCTGCGACATCCCCGAACATCTGGTCGTCGGCGAGGACCCGGTCGAGGATAGCCGGCGCTTCGAGCGAACGGAAAAGGGGATTGTCCTGATCACCCGCGAAATGCTGGCGGCGCTGCAGTGAGAGGCGGACCATCCCGGCCGCTCGCGGCAGACCGTCGGCGCTGAGAGGGCTTCCCCCTTGTCCATGCGCGTACTTCACGCCGCATCGGAGCTCTTCCCCCTGGTCAAGACCGGCGGGCTGGCGGACGTGGCGGCCGCCCTGCCGCCGGCCCTGCAGGCGTTCGGCATCGATGCCCGGGTGCTGGTGCCGGGATATCCCG
>JAJUFW010000086.1 GCA_029263555.1 Alphaproteobacteria bacterium | reverse complement strand
GTCGACCGCAGCGAAGGGATCGTCCAGCGGATCCATGAACAGCCTGGCCATGACGTTCAAGACCATGACCTGGCGGCCGCCGGGCGCCGGCAACACGGTCACGCCCCGCCCCGGCGTACCTTCGGGGAAATTGGCCGGGCGAAGAATGCGCCGGTCGGCTTCCAGATAGCCGATGATCTCTCTCTGATCCCAGACGTGATTGCCGGTCGTGATGCAATCGACACCCGCGTCGTGGAACTCGGCGGCGATGCGGGGGGTGATGCCGAAGCCGCCAGCCGCATTCTCGCCGTTCAGCACGATGAAATCGAGGCCCAGCCGCGCCTTCAGCCGCGGCAGGTTCTCCTGCACCACCTCGCGGCCGCGGCGGCCGACCACATCTCCGATGAACGCCAATCGCATCGATCTAACCTGAATTCTCCAAAGATCCCGCGGGCCTGAAGGCGCCACGCTCCGTGACGATCCAGTCGAGCGCCTGGTCGTGGCCATCGACCGGCACGGACGGGACCTCCTGTTCCGCAAAGGCGATGCCGACGGCGAGCACCGTCCCCTGGCTGCGCAGCCGCGCAAGCGTCCTATCGTAGAATCCGGCGCCATATCCCATCCGACGCCCGAAGCGGTCGAAGGCCAGCATGGGCACCAGCAGGACGTCGGGGCGCAACTCCGGCGCAGACGCACCGGGCGAGGCCACGCCGAACTGCCCCCGCTCGAGGGCGTCGCCCGGCCGCCAGCGCCGGAAGACGAGCGGCGTGGCGGGCGCCGTCACGACCGGCAGGGCGCAGATATGCGCGGCCGCCAGCCGCTCCATGAGCGGCATGACGTCGAGTTCGTCGCGGATCGGGGAGTAGCCGGCGACCACCGCCCCCGCCGGGACCGGCACCTGGTCGAGAAACGCGTCGCGGACGGCGAGCGCCGCGCCGTCGCCGGATCGCGCATGGGCCGCCGCGCGACGGGTTCTCGCCTCGTCCCTGAGCGCGCGCTTGGCCGCTTCTACGGCACCATGAAAGAACGCGGGGGAAGCGAGGCCGCGATGGCCGTTGGTCATTTCGTCTCCTCTTGGGCCCTGCTACAGCAGGTGGGCGCCGTAGTACCGGGACCGGAGCCCCGGCAGGGACAGCTCCCTAGAGGATTCGCATCGGCCCCAGGGACAAAGGAACCTGACGCACCACGCAGCCTCAGGCAAATACTTAGGCACGCTCGAGCCTGGCCGCAATAGCATCGATCCGGCCTGCTATGCGACCGATCGCTTCGGCGGCCACATCCCCGTCCTCCTCCGTTTCGTTACCGCCCGACGCCTTCTCCAGCGCCGCACGGACGTCGAAGAGCTCGTCGGCCAGAAGGAGGCAGACCATCAGCAGAAGATGGGCATCGGACGCCGACCGGACAGCGGCCTTCACCTCGAGAAGACGGGCGTCGACATAAGCCGCCACCTCACGAACCCGCTGTTCCTGCCCGTCGTCGCAGGCGATGGGATAGGTCCGTCCGTTGAACGTAACGTCTACACGCGCCAAGGCGTCAGTCCCCCAACACCGATTCCAGTCGTTCGATCGCACGATCGACGCGGCTGGTCACCGCCCGAACGGCCTCGGCGTCGGCGGGCATGGATGCCGCCGCCGCGCGCAGAGTCTCGAGCTCAGCCGCGACACGGGCTTCATAGGCCGTGATTGCGGCCTCAATGCGGTCGAGCGCGCGCTCCAGCCTCTCCAACTCTGCCGCGACGCGGGACATGCCTGTAGGCTCGATCATGCAATGGGACGTTCGACGGTTCGGCGGATCCCAATGCTAAGGGCGCAACCGTATCGGGTCAACTGACACCCGGGAACGGCGTCCGGCGGGACCCCAGCCCTCAGGCGAAGCCCAGAAGATTGTAGATCCGCTTGGTGTATTGGCCGAAGGTTTCGGTCGTCTTGAGGTCCACCGTACGCGGGTGGGGCAGGTCGATGGTGAAGGTGTCGGCCATCCGTGCCGGCCCCGAGGTCAGCACCGCGCAGCGCGATCCCAGGAACACCGCTTCCTGGATGGAATGGGTGACGAAAACGATCGTCTTCCCGCTCTCCTGCCAGATGCGCAGCATCTCCAGGTTCATCCGCTCGCGCGTCAGGGCGTCGAGGGCGCCGAAAGGCTCGTCCATCAGGATCAGCTTCGGGTCGTGCACCAGCGCCCGAGCGATCGCG
This sequence comes from Alphaproteobacteria bacterium, assembly GCA_029263555.1. Classification (GTDB taxonomy): domain Bacteria; phylum Pseudomonadota; class Alphaproteobacteria; order DSM-16000; family Inquilinaceae; genus JAJUFW01. The sequence goes on along the minus strand of JAJUFW010000086.1, from coordinate 6,782 downwards.
GCGCGCTGCTGCATGCCGCCCGAAAGCTCGTGGGGATATTTGTCCTCGAACCCGGACAGGCCGACCATGGACAGGAGGTCGCGCGCCCGTTCGCGGCTGGCCTTCACCGGCAGGCCCAGGATCTCCGCCGGCAGGACGACATTGTCCAGGATCCGACGCCATTTCAGGAGCAGCGCCTGCTGGAACACCATGCCGACATCGCGCCCCGGCTCGAACGGGATGCTCTCCGTTCCGATGCGCGCGGTCCCGCCGTCGGCCTCGTGCAGGCCGGCCAGGATCTTCAGCACGGTCGTCTTGCCACAGCCGGAGGGACCGACCAGGGAGACCATCTCGCCGACGCCGATATCGATGGTCACGTCGGAAACGGCCAGAAACTCGCGCCCCCCGGTCCTGTAGATCTTGCGGACGTTCTTGAGCGATATCAGCGGTTCGGTCATCCGGGGCCTCCCTGCCCTTCCCTCAGGCCAGCCAGCGTTCGCGATTGGCCGCCACGAACCCGTCGTCGGCAAGGTCGCCGTGATCGCGGTAGATCCGGTCGATGGCATCCGCCTGGCCGGGGCTCAAGCCTTCATCCGGATCCAGGCACCAGACTCCCTCCAGCAGGCCCTGCCGGCGCAGCACCTCGTGGCAGCCCGCGATGCAGCCGTGGAAATCGTGGGCGACGTCGAAGAAGGCGCTATTGCAGTCGGTGACCCGGCTGTCGAGCGCCAGCAGCTCGGCCGGGACGGCGTCCCTGTCCGCCGCCTCCCGGCACCGCCGGAAGATCTCGACCGCCGACCGGGTCCAGACCGACCAGTGGCCGAGAAGCCCACCGCGGAACCGGACCGTCACCGGCCGGCCCTCGCGCATCACCGTGAACGGCGTGACGAGGTCGAGGACGATATGATCGTCGTTCCCGGTATAAAGGGTGACCTTGTCCTCCGCTCCGGCCTCGACCACGCCGCGCACCACGTCGAGCGTGCGGTAGCGGTGAAACGGCGCGACCTTGATGGCGATCACGTTGTCGATCGCGGCGAAGCGGGCCCAAAAACGGGCATCGAGCACCCGGCCGCCGACCGCCGGCTGCAGATAGAAGCCGACCAGCGGGATCTCGCGCGCGACCGCGGTGCAGTGCTCGATCAACTCGTCCTCGCCCGCGTCGGCCAGCGCCGCCAGGCTGAGCAGCCCGGCGTGATAGCCGAGCGACACGGCAAGCTGCGCCTCGCGCACCGCCTGTTCGGTCCGCCCGCACAGGCCGGCGACCATGGCGAGCGGCCGGTCGGTCCAGGCCCGCGCCGTCTCGGCCGCGATCCGCAGGACCGGCTCATAAAGCCCGCAGTCGCGGATCGCGAACTGGGTGGTGTGGACGCCGACGGCAAGCCCGCCCGCCCCGGCATCCAGGTAGTAGCGGGAGAGCGCCCGCTGCCGCCTTTCGTCCAGCCGCCGGTTCGCATCAAGCGCCAGCGGATGCGCCGGAATGACGGTGCCTTCCCGCAGCAGGGCAAGGACGGCCGGATCGAGCCGGGTGTGATGGAGCGCCATGAGACAGATATCTCCCTCAAGAATCCTGTTGGTTCGTTCAGCCGTATTCCGGCCCCGCAGCCAGGAACAGGCGGTCCGGATCGCCGAAAACCGCATCGGGGCTTCCGACCATGCGCAGGAACGGCCGCTGCTGCCGGAAGCCGAGGCGGACCAGGGCATCGGTCAGCCCCGTCCAGCGATCGACCACGTCGACGACGATACTGCCGGCCGAGGCCGCCGCCTTTTCCAGGACGGCGATCGCCGCCGCCTCGTCCGATCCCGCGAGCGGGCCCAGATGGCTGCCGAGACGGCCGGGCCGCAGGATCGCGCCCGCCCCGCCGCCATGGGTTCCGCACCAGATCGTCCGGGCCGTCGGGCGGCTCGCGAAGTCGCGCAGCAGGAATCCCCGGTCGGCGCCCATCGCAAGACCGTCCGCCTCGATCAGCGCGGCAAGCCCGGTCGGGTCGCCGGGTTCCACTTCCGCCGCAGTTCCAACTGGCGGCCGCGTCCATCGGGACAGCGCGAACATGGTTTCGAAGCCCAGGGGACCATAGACCTTCGCGCCGTCCGGAGTGGCGTCGAGCAGCGGCACCAGCCCCAGCCGGCGGGCGAGGTCGAGGCATTCGCCGACAAGCGCGGTCGCAAGCCCGCGTCGGCGCCATTCGGGGGCGACCAGCACCAGGCTGACCCAGGCGAAGCCCCCGTCCCGATAGGGCAGCAGCGCGGCAGAGGCGACGACGCGGCCATCGGCCTGGCGGCCGAAGACCGTGCCTTGCCGCAGAAAGAGCCGGCAATCGTCCTCGGTCTGGTTCCAGCCCGCCCCGACCGTGAGCGCCAGGAGATCGGAGAGATGCTCCTCACCGAGGACGATGGGCGTCGGCTCAGTACTTGCCATCGCGGATCTCGAATTTCGTCGGCTTGCCGTACCCCGCCTGGCCCCGGCCGACCCAGTCGGCGACCCAGTCCAGCATGTGGCCGATCCCGACGACCGGGTATCCGAACTCCCGGACTGCCTGGGTCGTGTTGGAGAGCCAAGCGGTCGGGGCCTCACTGCCCTGCAGGACGGGCTCGGGCCCGAGGCGGCGGCCAAGCTCACGGGCAAGCCAGCGGACCGACAGGGTCTCGGGCCCGGTCACGTTGATCGGGCTGGTCGGCGTCGTGCAACGGGCAAGGCAGCGGAGGGCCTGGGCGTTGGCGTCGCCCTGCCAGATCACGTTGACCCAGCCCATGGTCAGGTCGATCGGCTGCCCGGCCGCGATCTTGGACGCGATGTCGTAGAGCACGCCGTAGCGCACGTCGATCGCGTAGTTCAGCCGGAACAGCCGCCCCGGCGTGCCGTGACGCGCCGAGAAGTGCTCGAACATCCGCTCGCGGCCGACGCAGGACTGGGCGTATTCGCCCGGCGGGTCAAGCGGCAGATCCTCGGTGGCGCCGCCGCTCTCCAACCCGACGAAGGGATAGACGCAGCCGGTCGAGAAGGCGACGATTCGCGATTCCGTGAAGGTCTCGGCGACCATGGCCGGGACATGGGCGTTCATCGCCCAGGTCAGCGACTTCGCCCCCTCGGCGCCGAACTTGAAGCCCGCCATGAAGACGATATTGGGGACCTTGGGCAGCCGCTCGAGCTGGCTGCGGTCGAGCAGGTCGCACGTGACCGTCTCCACGCCCCAGGATTCCAGCTTCGCCTTCTGCGCCGGGTCGCTGAACCGGGCGACGCCGATCACCCGCTTGTCGGGCGCGGCCGCCTTGGCGAGACCGGCCAGCGTCGGCCCCATCTTTCCGGCGACGCCCAGGACCATGATGTCGCCGTCGACGCGCTGCAGGTCCTGGATCAGCGCGGCGCTGGGCCGGCGCAGGAACGCGTCGACGTCTTCCGCGGTCTCGAATCGGTTCGGCAGGGTGTCCGCCGTCAGCAGTTCCATGGGGATGCCTTTCCTGGATGGCGTGCTACTGGACGCGCGCGTCCTTCACGACACAGAGGTGCTCGAGCACGAGAACGAGGAGGTATAGGGCCACGCCGATCATGGTCAGCAGGATGACCGCCATGAACATCGCCGCCGTATCCAGGGACATCTGCACCTGGATCATCAGATAGCCGAGCCCCTTGTCGGAGGCGATGAACTCGCCCACCACGGCGCCGGCGACGGCCAGGATCGCGGCCACCTTCATGCCTGAGAAGATGTAGGGCAGCGACCCCGGAAGCTGGATCTTGGTGAACACCTGCCAGCGCGATCCTTTCAGTGAGCGCACGAGGTCGAGCAGGTCCGGCTCGACCTCCTTCAGCCCCCGCGCGGTCGTCAGCAGGATCGGGAAGAAGCAGATGCTGAAGGCGATCAGGATGTTCGGGCCGATGCCGTAGCTGAACCAGACGATGAAGAGCGGGCCGAGCGCGACCTTCGGGATCATGTTGAGGGTCACGAACAGCGGCAGCAGCGCGAGCGTGAGCAGCCGCGACCACGAGAACAGAAGCGCCAGCCCTACCCCGGCGACCAGTCCCAGAAGATATCCGCCGAAGATCTCCGCCGTCGTCACGAGGCTGTTCGAAACCCAGCCATATTGCGGCTGCAGCAGGGTCGAGAAGGTGGACAGCGGCGACGGCAGGATGAATTCCGGAACGTCCAGGATGTCGACGAGGATCTGCCAGGCCGCGAGCGCTGCCAGATGCACGGCGACGATGATCCCGATGCGGCCGAACGCCTCGCGCCCGGCGTCTTCCGGGACCGTCCGCTCACGCGTGGCCGCGACGTCCCCGGTCGTGTTCGCCGCCTCGCTCATCGGTAGCCTCCCCTGCTCGTCGGACAAGTGCGCCGGACATCAGCCTACCGGGATGCGCAGGCGTTATCAACCAACCAGTTGTTTGATAGCGTCGCCGGCGAACCCGTCGGCCGGCATTTCACGGCCGGATCGCGTTCAGGACGAAGTCGACGACATGGCGACGCCGTGAGGCCACCGAGTCGGGCGCGGCGAGGTCGACCCCGAAGATCGCCGAAAGGGTGCGGAGATTGGAGAAGTAGAAGTAGGACAGCCCGGCGATCGAGATGTAGAGGTCGACCGAATCGACGCCTTTCCGGAAGACGCCTTCCCGCTCGCCCTTCTCCAGGGTTTCCGCGATCAGCGCGATCAGGGGCGAGTTCATCGCGTGCAGGCGGCTGGAGACGCGGACATGCGCCGCCTGGTGGCGGTTTTCGTCATTGAGGAGCGCGATGAAGTCCGGATGTTCGGCAAGATAGTCGAACGACGCGGAAACCAGCTGGACCATGGCCTCGCGCGGCGGCAGGTCCCCGAGACGCAGCTCCTTCTCGCGCTCCCTGATCTCGGCATAGACCTCTTCCAGGACGGCCAGGTACAGCTCGTCCTTGCTGCCGAAATGATGGTAGACCAGCTGCTTATTCACGCCGGCGATCGCGGCGATCTCCTCCACTCGCGCCCCGGCCAAGCCCTTGGCCGCGAATTCCCGGCGCGCCGCGGCCAGGAGGGCGGCGCGGGTCGCCTCCGGGTCGCGTCGCTGGCGTGATGTTTCCCCAAGGACACGTCTTCGGGCGGCCATCGAGTTTCCTTGAATCATCCAAACGGTTGGTTGAATATTCTGACCCATTCCGGAGGGCCAAGGCTACCGGAATTCGACGATCCGACGGCGCCCAAGGTCCCTCACCGGTACCGCCGACCGTCGGCCGACTGACCGGAACACGGAGGGTTCATTGAACACGAAATCGACGCTGGCCGCCGCTGCCACCGCCATGATGATGTCCGGCGGCGCCTGGGCCGCGGAGTCCGTCACGCTGACGCTCAACTGGACGCCCACCGCCGACCACGCCCCCTACTACTACGCCAAGGCCCAAGGCTGGTACGAAGAGGCAGGCATCGATCTCACCATCGAGACCGGCAGGGGCTCGGGCACCACGGCGCAGCGGGTCGGGGTCGGCGCCGTGCAGTTCGGCATCGCCGACATGGCGACCGCCCTCGTCGCCCGCAGCAAGGGCGCCGACCTGGTCGCGGTGATGAGCGTCTATGCCAACACGCCCCAGGGCTTCTACTGGCTGAAGTCGTCGGGCATCGAGGGCCCGAAGGATTTCGTGAACCACTCGATCGGCAATCCGCCCGGCGACGCCTCGCGGGTCATGTGGCCGGCCTTCGCCGCTGCGGCGGGCATCGATCCGCTCGAGGTCAGCTTCGTCAACATCTCGCCCCAGGCGAAGATGCCGTCGCTGAAGAGCGGCGCCGTCGACATCATCAGCGACTTCTACAACGAGCACGACCTGAAGGTTCAAGAGTTCGGCGACGATCTGGGCTATGTCTCCTGGCGCGACGTCGGGCTCAACCCCTACGGCAACTCCGTTCTGGTGAACGGTGCCTACCTGGCCGAGAACCGGGGCGTGGTCGCCGATTTCGTCCGGATCACGCAGAAGGCCTTCGCCACCTGCGTCGAAGACGTGACGCCGTGCCTCGACGCCCTGCTCGGTGCGGTGACCGGTCTTGACGAGCCGACCCAGCGCAACCAGTGGAACCGGATCAAGGAGCTGATGACCGACGACTTCACGACGACGGTCGCGCTCGGCTGGTTCGATGCCGACCGGATGGCCGACGACTACAACCTCGTCGAGACCTATTTCGGCCTTGACCAGCCGTTCGAGGTCACCGCGACCTACACGACAGAGTTCCTGGACCAGTCGCTCCGCATGCCCAAGTAAGGACCGCCCGCCGCCCGGCCGCCGGGCGGCGGGCATCCAGGGGAGGACCGGGCGTTTGCGGCGGGGCGGAAGCCGCAATGCGGCCATGCGCCGGCCGATGCCCGGCAACCCTCCATCCCCGTTGACGGATACGGGGCATGACGGCATGGTGCGCCCGATTTCCCGGGAAGGGCCGCCCTGCCCGCCCGGCCATCGCTTCTGCCGGCTGCCCGCCGTCCTCCCGGCATCAGGCCCGGCCCAACATCAGGACCATGCCCGCGATGCCTTCTTCCGTCCCGGCACCATCCGCCTCCGTCAGCCACAAGGACATGGCCAATGTCATCCGCGCCCTATCGATGGCCGCGGTCGAGGCCGCGAAGTCCGGCCATCCCGGCCTGCCCATGGGCATGGCCGACGTGGCGACGGTGCTCTTCTCCAAGTTCCTGAAGTTCGACCCCAAGAACCCGACCTGGCCCGATCGCGACCGTTTCGTCCATTCGGCCGGCCACGGGTCGATGCTGCTCTACAGCCTTCTCTATCTCACCGGGTACGAGAAGATGACGCTGGAGCAGATCAAGAACTTCCGCCAGTTGGGCGCGCTCACGGCCGGCCACC